>CAJGBX010000028.1 GCA_904501685.1 Clostridiaceae bacterium | reverse complement strand
GTTCTTATTCCCCGTAAAAAACGTTTGACTGCCGGTAGGGTAGTATTAAGAACCTTTGCCTGTATCGGTACTGCTATTGCTTATTTAGTTGTTACGGTATATGTTTTGCTTTTTATTGTTGCGAATGGACCGAGTAAAACCTTACGCGATGCACTTGTTTTGTCGGCTATGCAGGCAAGCGCCACAAAGTGGGTACCCGGACTGTTTTTGTCAGATGCTACCGTTAAGCAGATTGTCGATAAAAGCTTCGAGGATTCACAGCTGACAATTAATAAGGATAACTATTTTGGTGACGATAACAAAGAGGGCGAAGACGATGAGTATATCGACGGAATGAAGTACATAGTCGAAACTCATAACGGCTTTAAGGCTTACATATTGCTTGTTAAAGACCCGAGTAGGCTTTTTGTTGGTGCTTCGGATGAAACCTATGCCGCAAAACGGGGTAAAACTGTTTTTGAAATTGCTAAGAAATATGATGCAATTGTTGCCGTTAACGGCGGTGAGTTTTATGATGAAAACGGGCTAGGCTTGGGCAATATTCCAATTGGTATGACCTATTCAAACGGTAAATGTGTTTGGAATGAGGGCGGAGGACGAACTTTTATAGGCATTGATAAAAATGACCGTTTGGTTGTGTCTGAGGGTATGACTACGGCTAAGGCAGAGTCACTCGGTATTCGTGACGGTGTGTCGTTTAAGTATGGAAATACTCTTATTAAATCCGATGAAAAAGGTGTCCATATCTATTATAAAAAGGGTAATACAGGTGTTGCTCAAAGGACCGCTATAGGTCAGCGTGAGGATGGAACAATCATATTGCTTGTAACTGACGGACGTTCCCCGTCAAGTATTGGTGCAAATTATAATGATGTTATAGATATTATGGTTAGTTACGGTGCAGTTACTGCAGGTATGTTAGACGGCGGTTCTTCAACGGTTATGTATTATGAGGACTACTATACCAAGTATAATATTGATGTATCAACATTAGATGAGTATCAGAAAAAAGGCCTTGCCAACCGCTATAAGGCGTTTTTCTCACCGAGAACTATTCCAACTTATTTTTGTGTAAAAAGGTGAAGCTATGAAAATTAAAGATATGTCACTGTTTTCAAAAATATTTCTGTTGGTGGTTTCCATTTTTGTAGTTCTTCTTATTGCAGCAGCTATTGTTTTGTGGTCATTTTTGGATGCGTTTGAGTCTACAAGACCTGATAATGTCGCTCAAAGTTTCTTTAATAAAAGTTTCAAGATTGGTAATATCGGTTATCTTGTTGAGCAGTATGCACCGGGTTCTTTGAAATTTGAAACTAAGGACAGTATTAATACTGAATTTAAGAAAAATTATGATTTATCTAAGCTGAATTTCTTTGCAACCGCATCAAATCCTGACGGCAGTGAGGAATACACAGTAACTAATAATAATTCCGAGCTTGCAAAATTTACTCTTTCTGTTGATAAGAGTGAAGGCTTTGGATTAAAAGGCTATAAAGTGGCTGATGTTGACTTTACCTTTGAAAATAACCGTTCTGCAGAGATATTGGTTAAAAAGGGCTTTAAGCTTAAGATTAATGATATTGAGGTTGATTCGTCGTATATTACCGAAACTGATATAAAAGATGCTTCGTATTCTCATATGCCAAAGGGTGTAGAGGGCATTTTGTATGATAAATATACTGTTTCAAGCCTGTTTTTTGAGCCTTTGGCAGTTGTAATATCACCTGAAGGTAATGAAGACTTGGCTGAGTATGATGAAGATACGAAATGCTACACTGTCGCAAAGGTTTACAGTGCTGAGCTTCAAAATGAACATTCATCATATGCTATTAAAGCAATAATTGAATATGCAAAATATCTTTCCAATAACAGTGAATTTACAAATATTGCACCGTTTCTTGACTCGTCGGCAAAATTGTATAGGGATATAGAAACTGTGTCGACATCCTGGCTCTGGAAGCATAAGTCTTACCGCATTTCTGACGAAAAGGCATGCGATTTTATAAAGTATACTAATGAGGTTTTTTCGTGCCGTGTTTCGTTAAAGGATACATTGATAAGCTACGAAAATAAGGAACATATTGAAATTGTTGATGTGACTGTTTATTTCAGGCACGTCGGCGGTAAATATTTAATATACGATATGGTTAATAATTAGTTTTAAGGAGGCTTGATTATGAACGCCTTTGAGCTGAAAATTTTGGACTTTATTCAGGAAAATTTCAGGTGTGGCTTTTTAGATTGGTTTATGCCGATTATTACTAAGCTTGGTGACGCCGGTATTTTTTGGATAGCTGTTGCAATTGTTTTACTTGTGTTTAAGAAAACCCGTAAAACCGGTGCAATGGTAGGTCTGGCATTGCTTTTAGGCTTGTTTATTGGAAATCTTACACTTAAGCCTCTTATAGGAAGAATAAGACCGTATGATTTTCACGAGCTTACCTTTAACGAGCCTATAAAACTGTTAATTGATGCCGAACACAGTATGTCGTTCCCGTCAGGACATACATTAGCCAGTTTTGAATCGGCAACGGTATTGCTTATAAATGATAAGCGCTTGGGTATACCGGCAGTTGTTTTGGCGTCTATTATTGCGTTATCGCGGTTATATTTATATGTGCATTATCCGACCGATGTTTTAGGCGGATTGATTTTGGGCATTATAATCGGTATAGTCTCTTGTTTTATAGTCAATAAGGCTGTTAAGCTTTACAGTAACCGTCGTTTAGCTAAATAACTTCAGTATTTTGGGGTGATTTGTGTGAAAAAATTGCTACTTATTGTTAATCCGGTTTCGGGGAAAATGAAGGCAAAATCCACAATTTTGGATGTTATATTGGAATTTCAGCGAAGCGGCTTTGAGGTAACGGTTATGCCCACAGAGAAGAGAGGACACGCTACTGAAATTACTGCAAGAGCAGAGGTTAATGGGTTTGAAACCGTTGTTTGCTTTGGCGGTGACGGTACGTTAAACGAAACCATCTGCGGTCTTATGAGGATTGGCAGCAAGCTACCGCTTGGATATATTCCTGCAGGCAGTACAAATGATTTTGCGGTAAGTATGAAACTTTCAAATGTGCCGAAAAAGGCGGCAGAAATGATAGTTAAAGGTCAGGTTAATCCGATAGATATCGGTAGCTTTAACGGTGACAGATACTTTACTTATGTTGCCTGCTTCGGTGCTTTTACTGCGACCTCTTATAATGTATCTCAAGGCTTTAAAAATGCTTTGGGACATTTCGCATATGTTTTAGGCAGTGTTAAAGAGTTAACTTCGATTAAAAGCTACGATGCAACAATCAAAATGGATGATTTAACGGTTTCAGGTGAATATATATTTGTATCTATAACAAATTCTACCTCGGTTGCCGGTATTGTCAAGCTTAAGGAAGAGCTTGTTGATATGAGTGACGGTATGTTTGAGGTTGCTTTGGTCAAAAGGCCCCGTAATATTATTGAGCTTAATAAAATTATTACTGCTATTACAACCTCTAACTTCAATAACGGACAGATTGAGTTTTATAAATCCTCTAAGGTCGAAGTTATATATGACGGTAAGCTTGATTGGTCACTTGACGGTGAGCATGCAGAGAGTGAGGGCACCGTTAAAGTTGAAAATATTGAGCATGGAATCAGCTTTTTAAGATAGTTTTTCGGGGGCAATTATGAAAAAGAGCGTTAAAGGTTTACTGATAGCTTCAGGTGTTTCGGCGGCAGCTTTTATCGGTGCTGCGTATCTTTCGGGACGCCTGCTCGTTTCGGCTGCAGTCCGTAGGGAAGGTGTTAAATTTAAGCTGCCCCGTAAATTTCAATCGAAAATTTCAGGTGGTCTTTTAGATGACCCTCGGGTAAAGGATTTTGCGGCGGCAGGCGAGAGGGCTAGGGAATTATCTGTTGAAAGAGTAACCTGCAAAAGTAAAGACGGTTTGAATTTATCAGCTAGTATTTACGGATGTGAAAACCCTAAAAGAATCGTTCTTGCAATGCACGGATGGAGGTCTAATTGGTGGACCGATTTCGGCTGCTCGGTTGAGTTTATGCATAACGAGGGCTGCTTGATGGTTATGCCTGACCAACGTGGTACAAACGACAGTGAGGGTGACTATATTGGGTTCGGTGTGTTGGAAAAGGAAGACTGTGAGCGTTGGGTTAAGTATATAGTTGAACGCTTCACTGATGGGTTGCCGATATATTTGCTTGGTGTTTCTATGGGAGCTACTACAGTGCTTATGACCTCAGGATGCGAACTGCCGGAGCGTGTAAAGGGTATTATCGCAGACTGTGGATTTACCTCGCCACATGCTATTTGGAAGCATATTTTAGATAATAATCTGAAAATGAATGAAAAGCTGACTTATCCTATAGCAAATGCAATTTTAAAGCGTGAAGCAAATTTCAGCGGTGATGATTATTCGACAGTTGATGCCTTAAAAGTAAATAAAAAACCTGTGCTTTTTGTTCATGGCTCTGATGACCGCTTTGTGCCGATTGATATGACCTTTGAAAATTATTTGGCTACCGTTGCACCTAAGCAGTTGTTAATTGTACCGGGTGCCGGTCATGGTATGAGTTATATTGTTGATACTCCAGGCTATCAAAAGGCCATCAGACGTTTTTTTAAAAAATGTGAAAATAATGAGTGGGAGATTTAATTTATATAAAAAGCCGCCCGAGTTTTATCTCGGGCGGCTTATAATCTGTTAAACTAACAGGTTACATTTTGTTACTGACGGTCTTCAACAATCTTATTGTTGATAATATCGTTAGCCTTTAAACAAGCTTCGTCTACAACGTTTGCTAAGCTTTGCAAAGCAGTATTCATGCCTTCACTGGGGATATTTCTGAGTTTGTCATAGAAGGCTTTATCTGCATCAATTTGACCAATAAGGAATGTAAGTGGGTCGTCAAAGTTGAAATATTTATCACTGCTGGGGGTTTTAATAATCTCAAAGAAGAAGTTGCCGGATTCTACGGTGATGAATGCGTTTTCAAGATCCCAGTTCTTAGGATCCATATAATAACGGATGAAGTAACCTGCTGCATCCGCATTAGGAGCGCCATCAATTATACCGAGTGCACCGTAGATAGAAGAGAAAACACCGTTTTTGCCTTCTTCGAAAGAAGGAAGATAGGTAAATCCGATATCATTAGGATCCATATTCTTCCACTTTCCGTCCTTCTGTAAGCCGTGAGTTCCATCATATACGTAGAGGCCGGCTTTACCGTCGAGGAAATGTAATAGATTAGCATCGAGCAGACCTTGTGCTCTTGAATTGGCAAACCACTGATATGCCTTTAAGAGCTCGGGGTCATCAAGACCACTCGTGAATTGATGAGTATTGAAATCATACTTAGTAATAGAAGCACCTACAGAGCCTGCAAGAACCTCCATATTAACATAAGCACCATGGTAGTTAGAACCAAGCATCTTAATTTCTTTTGAACATTTCAAGAAATTATCCCAAGACCAGGTTCCTTCTGCGTAATATTCTGTCGGCGACTTAATACTGTTTTCTTCAAAAAGACGTTTATTGAAGAAAACAACATTACCGTTAGTACCGGGGTAACCAATGGTAGTCAGATAGTAAGTATTACCGTCGATAGTAGCACTTTTAAGCATAGTCTGGTCCCAAATGGGGTCATTAAGGTCAACAGAGGAGACCTTGTTGACGGGAGCGGCAATCTGAAGAGTAACAGGGAAAGCAGCATTGTATTCGTTTGTTTTGAATACGTCGGGAATATCGCCGGCAGCCATTTTAGTCATAATTTCATTAACATAACCGTCATTCTTAACCAAATACATTTCTACATTGATGCCGATATCATTGTAAATAGTTTTTAATGGAGAGCTAAAGAAAGCAGACTGAGTTAAATCAGTCCAATGTGCAACACGAACAGTGGCACCCTTAGAGGATGCAGGCATATTGGTGTACGGAGACCAGTTGGGGTCGGCGTAAATTGATCCCGGGTCAACCGACGGAGTAAGGAAGCTGACTGTGCCTTCTTCACTGGAACCGTCTGCAGTTGAACTTGTTGAAGGATTCTTGTTCTTGTCACTGCCGCAAGCACTCATAACAGAAACCATAAGTGCGAGAGCAAAAACTAGACATATAATTTTCTTAAATGTCATTTTTAAATTACCTCCATATAAAATTTTGTTTTGGTATTTATGACAGATTTAAATACTTTAAAACAGGTAATCGGCTACAAATTTTATAAGCTGTTTAAAACTGTCGGTAAATACCATTTGCACATAACCTTGCACCACCATTTTACCATATTTTTTTTAACGATACAAGAGTAAATTATAAAACTATTTAAGATTAACAATTTATTACTTAATAAATTGGGACAGAAATATAAAAATGCCGCCCGAGTTTTATCTCGGGCGGCATATAATCCGTTAAATTAACAGGTTATATTTTGAAATTACTGACGGTCTTCAACAATCTTATTGTTGATAATATCGTTAGCCTTAATGCAAGCTTCATCAACAATGTTTGCTAAGCTTTGCAAAGCAGTATTCATACCTTCACTAGGGATCTTTCTGAGTTTGTTATAGAATGCTACATCGGCATCTGTCAGACCCATAAGGAATGTAAGCGCATCGTCAAAGTTGAAATATTTATCGCCGACAGGTGTCTTGGCAATTTCATAGAAGAAGTTACCTGCTTCTACGGTGATGAAAGCATCGTTGAGATTCCAGTTTTTAGGATCCATATAATAACGGATGAAGTAACCTGCTGCATCTGCATTAGGAGCACCATCAATTATACCGAGTGCACCGTAGACAGATGACATTATGCCGGTTTTGCCTTCTTCGAAAGAAGGAAGATAGGTAAATCCGATATCATTAGGATCCATTTCCTTCCACTTGCCGTCCTTCTGTAAGCCGTGAGGTCCATATACGTAGAGGCCGGCTTTACCACTGATGAAATGTGTTAAAGTAGCATCAAGGACACCCTGTGCTCTAGCATCAGCAAACCACTGATATGCCTTTAAGAGCTCGGAGTCATCAAGACCACTCGTGAATTGATGAGTATTGAAATCATACTTAGTAATAGAAGTACCTACAGAGCCTGCAAGAACCTCCATATTAACGTAAGCACCGCGGTAGTCAGAACCAAGCATCTTAATTTCTTTTGCACATTTCAAGAAATTATCCCAAGACCAGGTTCCTTCAGCATAATAATCTGTCGGTGACTTAATGCTGTTTTCTTCAAAAAGACGCTTATTGAAGAAAACAAAGTTACCGTTACCTCCGGGGTAACCAACTGTAGTCAGATAGTAAGTATTACCGTCGATAGTAGAACTCTTAATCATGGTCTGGTCCCAGATAGGATCATTAAGGTCGATAGAGGAAACCTTGTTGATGGGAGCAGCAATCTGAAGAGTAATAGGGAAAGCAGCATTGTATTCGTTTGTTTTGAATACGTCGGGAATATCACCGGCAGCCATTTTAGTCATAATTTCATTAACATAACCATCATTCTTAACCAAATACATTTCTACATTGATGCCGATATCATTGTAAATGGTCTTTAAGGGAGAGTTAAAGAAAGCAGACTGAGTCAAGTCCGTCCAATGTGCAACACGAACAGTGGCACCCTTAGAGGATGCAGGCATACTGGTGTACGGAGACCAGTTGGGGTCAGCGTAAATTGAGTCAGGATCAACTGACGGAGTAAGGAAGCTGACTGTACCATCTTCACTGGAACCGTTAGCTGAATTAGTTACCGGTTTTTTGCTTTCGCTACCGCCGCAAGCACTCATAACAGAAACCATAAGTGCGAGAGCGAAAACCAGACATAAAATTTTCTTAAATGTCATTTTTAAATTACCTCCATTTAAAATTTTGTTTTGGTATTTGTGACAGATGTAAATACTTTAAAAACGGTAATCGGCTACATGTTTTATAAGCTGTTTAAAAACCGTCGGTAAATACCAAGTGCATATATCTTGCATCGTCATTTTACCATATTTATTTTAAAAATACAAGAGTATTTTATAAAATTTGTTAAGATTTACACTTTTTACTTAATAAATCGAAACTGAGATATAAAAAAGCCGCCCGAGTTTAATCTCGGGCGGCATATAATCCGTTAAACTAACAGGTTATATTTTGAAATTACTGACGGTTTTGAACAATCTTATTGTTGATAATATCGTTAGCCTTAATGCAAGCTTCGTCAACAACGTTTGCTAAGCTTTGCAAAGCAGTATTCATACCTTCACTGGGGATATTTCTGAGTTTGTTATAGAATGCTACATCGGCATCTGTCAGACCCATAAGGTATGAAAGCGGATCGTCAAAGTTGAAATACTTATCGCCGGCAGGTGTTTTGGTAATTTCGTAGAAGAAGTTACCAGCTTCTACGGTGATGAAGGCATTGTTGAGATCCCAGTTCTTAGGATCCATATAATAACGGATGAAGTAACCTGCTGCATCTGCATTAGGAGCACCATCAATTATACCGAGAGCGCCATAGATAGAAGAGAGTCTACCGATTTTGCCTTCTTCGAAAGAAGGAAGATAGGTGAATCCGATATCATTAGGATCCATTTCCTTCCACTTGCCGTCCTTCTGTAAGCCGTGAGGTCCAAGTAGGTAGAGGCCGGCTTTACCACTGGTGAAATGTGTTAAAGTAGCATCAAGGAGACCCTGTGCTCTAGCATCAGCAAACCACTGATATGCCTTTAAGAGATCGGGGTCATCAAGACCGCTCTTAAATTGATGAGTATTGAAATCATACTTTGTAATAGAAGTACCTACAGAGCCTGCAAGAATTTCCATGTTGACGTAAGCGCCGCGGTAGTCAGAACCAAGCATCTTAATTTCTTTTGCACATTTCAAGAAATTATCCCAAGACCAGGTTCCTTCAGCATAATAATCTGTAGGCGACTTAATGCTATTTTCTTCAAAAAGACGCTTGTTGAAGAAAACCATATTGCCGTTAGCTCCGGGGTAACCAATTGTATTCAGATAGTAAACGTTACCGTCGATAGTAGCACCCTTAAGTAAGGTCTGGTCCCAGATGGGATCATTAAGGTCAACAGAGGAGACCTTGTTAACGGGAGCAGCAATCTGAAGAGTGATAGGGAATGCACAGTTGTATTCGTTAGTAACGAATACGTCGGGAATATCGCCGGAAGCCATTTTGGTCATTACTTCATTAACATAACCGTCATTCTTAACCAAATACATTTCTACATTGATGCCGATATCATTGTACAGCTGTTTACTTATGTCACCATTTTCACCCGAACCTAAGGTTGCCGACCAATGTGCAAAACGTACAGTGGCGCCCTTAGAGGATGCAGGCATATTAGCGTAGGGAGACCAGTTGGGGTCAGCGTAAATTGAGTCCGGGTCAACCGACGGTGTAATGTAGCTTACCGAACCTTGTTCACTGGAACCGTCAGCTGAATTTGTTGCCGGTTTTTTGCTGTCGTTGCCGCCGCAAGCACTCATAACAGAAACCATAAGTGCGAGAGCGAAAACCAGACATAAAATTTTCTTAAATGTCATTTTTTAAATTACCTCCATTTAAAATTTTGTTTTGGTATTTGTGACAGATGTTAATGCTTTAAAACCGGTAATCGGCTACATGTTTTATAAGCTGTTTAAAACTGTCGGTAAATACCAAGTGCACATAACCTTGCATCATCATTTTACCATATTTATTCTAAAAATGCAAGAGTATTTGTTAAAATATTTCAAATGAAATATTGATCAAATCACTTGACAAATTTGAGCGAAAATATTTATAATAAATATACCCCATAAGGGTATATGGAAGGTGGGTATATTATGTCTGAAATTTGTGATTGCAAAAGGATAAAGCAAAGAAATGAAAATGAACAAAAGTTGCTTATTAATCGGCTTAACCGCATAGCAGGTCAGGTAAGGGGAATAAAAAGAATGGTAGAAGATAATTCCTATTGTACCGATATTATCACACAGGTTTTGGCTGTAAATGCCGCACTGAATGCTTTCAATAAGGAGTTATTGGGTTCTCATATAAAATCATGTGTTGCCGAGGATATTCGACTTGGTAAAAATGAAACGGTCGATGAGCTTGTGACACTTTTACAAAGGTTGATGAAGTAGGGGAAAAAAGTATGAATTTTAAAGTCAAAGGTATGAGCTGTGCCGCATGTAGCACACGTGTTGAAAAGGCAGTGAGCTCGGTTAATGGTGTTACGTCCTGTTCGGTCAGCCTTTTAACTAATTCGATGGCGGTAGAGGGCGGAAGCAAGTCCGATATCATAAAAGCTGTTGAAAAAGCAGGATATGAAGCGTTTGCCGAAGAGAACTTTGTTAACAATGAAAAGGCTGATTCGTTGAAGGATACTGAAACGCCGATTTTGAAGAAAAGACTAATATTTTCGGTGGGATTTTTAGTTATATTATTGTATGTGTCGATGGGTTATGTAATGTGGAATTTCCCGTTGCCGTTAAGTCTCGAAAAAAATCCTTTGAGCGTTGCTTTGATTGAACTCTTACTTACATTACCTGTTATCGTTTTAAATCGTAAGTTCTTTATAAGCGGTTTAAAGGGTGTTTTACACCGTGCACCAAATATGGATACACTCGTTGCATTAGGCGCATCTGCGGCCTTCGGCTACAGTATATTTATTATGTTCAGTATGAACTCGTCCGTCCTTAACGGGGACATTAACCATGCTGCTCATTTGTTGCATGAACTGTATTTTGAGTCGTCGGCAATGATTTTAACATTAATTACGGTCGGTAAGTTGCTTGAAGCAAAAGCTAAGGGCAGAACGACCGATGTGTTAAAGGGATTGCTTAACTTAACTCCCGAAACTGCGCGGCTTATAGTTAAGGGTCAGGAAAAAACAGTATCTGTTGAAGATGTTAAGTCGGGTGATATATTTGCGGTAAAGCCGGGTGACAGGATTCCGGTTGACGGTACCGTTACCGAGGGCTTTAGCTCTGTTAACGAGTCGGCACTTACCGGTGAAAGTGTACCGATTGAAAAGACGGTCGGTGATTTTGTGTCGGCAGGTACTGTAAATGTTTCAGGCTATTTAAGATGCGAGGCCTTGCGTGTAGGCAAGGATACAGTTTTTGCAGGTATAATTAAAACAGTCAAGGAGGCGTCAACCTCTAAGGCCCCGATTGCTAAGGTTGCCGACAGAGTTTCAGGTGTGTTTGTCCCGACTGTAATTATTTTGTCGGCAATCACATTAATAGGCTGGCTTATTGGCGGGTATAGTGCCGGATTTGCAATTGAACGTGCAGTTTCGGTACTTGTAATTTCCTGCCCTTGTGCTTTAGGCTTGGCAACTCCGGTTGCTATAATGGTTGGTAGCGGAAAGGGTGCCGAAAACGGTATACTTTTTAAAACTGCAGCTGCACTGGAAATGGCAGGTCGAATTGACACC
This sequence comes from Clostridiaceae bacterium, assembly GCA_904501685.1. GTDB lineage: Bacteria > Bacillota > Clostridia > Oscillospirales > Acutalibacteraceae > UMGS172. The sequence goes on along the minus strand of CAJGBX010000028.1, from coordinate 3,470 downwards.
GTAGTGCTTGATAAAACAGGTACCGTTACAACGGGTCAGCACAGTGTAATGGGAATTTATCCGTACGGTGTATCGGAAAATGAGCTTTTAAGTCTTGCTGCGGCATTAGAGCAGAAATCCCAGCATCCTTTAGCGGCGGCCGTAGTAAGAAAAGCTGAAGATTCAGGGCTTCGAATTGGTGAGGTTGATAATTTTGAGGCATTTCACGGTAACGGAGTATATGCAGAATATAACAAAGAAGTTTTAATCGGCGGCAGTCTTAAATTCGTTAAAGGCAGACTTTCTGTTCCAAATCAGGTTGAAATAAAAGTAGCCGAGCTTTCTGAAAAAGGTGAGACCCCGTTGATTTTCGGCTTTAAGGATAGTATAATCGGTGTGATATCGGTTGCAGATGCGATAAGACCTGATGCGGCAAAAACCATACAAGAGCTGAAGTCTATGAAAATTAAGGTTGTTATGCTTACGGGTGACAATGAAAGCACTGCAAGGGCAATTGCCAAACAGGCGGGAATTGAAAATGTTGTTGCCGGTGTTTTGCCGATTGAGAAAAAGGATGAGATTTTAAAGCTTAAGCGTAGCGGAAGGGTTGCAATGGTCGGCGACGGTATTAATGATGCTCCGGCTTTGACGGTTGCAGATTTAGGGTTAGCTGTAGGCAAGGGTACCGATATTGCGGTAGATTCAGCTGATGCGGTTTTGATGAAAAGTAATTTAACCGATGTTGCAGCAGCTATCAGGCTTGGTCGCAAAACGCTTAAAAATATACGTGAAAATCTGTTTTGGGCTTTTGCTTATAATACCTTGGGCATACCGCTCGCGGCAGGAGTATTTATTTTAAATTTAGGCTGGAAGCTGAATCCTATGTTCGGTGCTCTTGCTATGAGTCTGTCAAGCTTTTGCGTCGTTACTAATGCGTTAAGACTCAAATTTGTTGATATATATGATAAAAAGAATAATAAAAAAGAAGCTGTTGATAAAAAGGAGACATTCAATATGGAAAAGGTTTTGAAAATTGAAGGTATGATGTGTATGCATTGTGAGGCTCACGTAAAGAAGGCTCTGGAGTCGTTGGACGGTGTTGTATCTGCTTCGGTAAGTCACGAAAAAGGAACGGCCGTTGTTGTTTTAAACAAAGAGGTTTCGGATGAGACTTTAAAATCAGCCGTTACAGCAGAGGGCTATAAGGTTATTTAATAGGTTTCAAATAATTTGTAAAAGAGGTGAGAGGAATGACCGAAGTTTATTTACTAAAGGTGACTGAGCCTGATTTCGAAGATTACAATAAAATGCTTAGCGTTGTGAGTGAAAATAGAGTAAGTAAAATTAAAAGCTTAAGACAACGTGAAAAGCAGCTGCAGGCATTGTTTGGCGAGTTGCTGTTAAGGGCCGTTCTTTGCACCGAATTTGGCTTTAAAAACAATGAAATTACTATTAAAGCTGATGATACCGGAAAGCCATACTTGGTTGGAAATAAAATATTTTTTAATGTTTCACACACCGACGGTTTGGTTGCTGTAGCGGTGTCGGACAGTGAGGTTGGAATTGATTGTGAGTATGTAAAAGAGGTAAATCTTAAGCTTATCAAACGGTATTTTTCGATTTTTGAGCAGGAATACGTTAATCAAAAGGAGTCCGGAAAAATTTCTCGTTTTTTTGAAATCTGGACTAAAAAAGAGGCATTTTTAAAGCGTGACGGTGTGGGCATCCGTAAAAATTTAAGTGAGGTTGAGACGATAGGACGTACTGATATTGAGACCTTTGATTTTGACGGTTATATTGTATCGGTTTGCGGGGATGTTGTTAGTTGTAAAACCGTTTTTTCGGAAATTTCAAGTAATATTTTGCGAAAATTCCTAGAAAGCTTGAATATATGTTTATAATTTAATAAATTTCTTTTAAACGACTTGCACCTTTTAATTTAGTGTGCTAAAATAAAATTTACAGAAATTGTCTTTTTGAAGAAGGGCGGACAGTAATGAAGCGTGATAATATAAGCGAAAAATTTAAAAGAAAATGGCGTGGAGTTAAGCCCGGCTGGCGTTCTTGTGCTATGGTAGGAATCAGTGCATTTATTTTATATCTTAGCATTATTTATTGGCCGATAGCGGCTAAGGTGCTGTTTGGCTTATTAAGTGCGGCTACACCTATTTTGGTGGGTTGTGTAATTGCTTATCCTTTAAATATCTTGATGTCCTTTTATGAGAGAATTTGGTTTCCGAAATCGGCAAAAAAGGTAGTAATTAAAAGCCGCCGTCCGGTTTGCCTTAGCTTGGCAATCGTCACATTGCTTGCCATTGTTGCTTTGGTAATAGGTCTTGTTTTACCTCAGTTTATTGAATGTATTAAGCTTATAATAAATTATATCCCGGTGGCTATGACTAAGGTTGTAACCTTCCTTGAACACTATCATATTTTAACAGATAAAGCTTTGGAATATATCAAAACAATTGACTGGAAGTCTTGGATTTCAAAGGGTATTTCGATGCTTACCAGCGGTATTGGTGATGTTGTTGAGGTCGTGTTTGTTACAATTTCATCGGTTTTCTCGGGTGTTGTTACTGCCGTTTTGAGTATTATTTTCTCGGTTTACGTTCTAATCGGTAAGGATAAACTCGGCAATCAGCTTGACCGTGCTATGAAGCACTATATTACCGATAAATGGTACAAAAGAACCAAGTCGGTTATTACTATTTTAGATGATTGCTTCCATAAATATATTGTCGGTCAGTGCGTTGAGGCAGTAATATTGGGTGTATTTTGTACACTCGGTATGTTGGCACTCCGTTTGCCGTATGCACCCATGATTGGTGCCTTGATAGCCTTAACTGCCTTGGTGCCTATTGCCGGTGCTTATATCGGTGCCGGTGTCGGTGCATTTCTGATACTGATGGTTTCACCGGTTAAGGCATTGATTTTTATCATATTTATCATTATACTTCAGCAACTTGAAGGAAATATAATTTATCCTAAGGTTGTCGGAACTTCGATAGGACTTCCTGCGATTTGGGTTTTGGCGGCAGTTACTGTAGGCGGCGGTGTTTTAGGCGTCGGTGGTATGCTTTTGGGTGTGCCTTTAGCTGCTGCGCTGTATAGAATTATCCGTAATGATATAAATAAGGGTGAAGCTTATTTAAAGAAGAGTGCTAAAGGAGATAATGAAAATGCAGACCAAGGCGTCGTCGCAGATGAAAGCAGTAAATAAAACCGACTGCACTAAAAGAATAATTACAATTCCCAATTTGCTGTCAATCGTGCGGTTGCTGCTTATACCGTTGATTGTTTATTGCTATTTAGTACTTAAAAACAGCATATTAACTGCAATCGTAGTTTTTGTGTCCGGTTTAACCGATACTGCAGATGGCTATATTGCCAGAAGATACAATATGATAAGTGAAATTGGTAAAGCTCTGGACCCTATTGCCGATAAGCTTACTCAAGGCGTTATGCTGCTTTGCTTGGTGAGTCGTTTC
>CAJGBX010000027.1 GCA_904501685.1 Clostridiaceae bacterium | reverse complement strand
TTTTTGACACATTGTATCGGTTGTGGGCTGTCAGGACTTGGCGTACCGTCTTGAAACGTTTTTCCGATAACCTTAAGACTAACCATTGGCTTATCGGAACTATCCGTAATGTTTAAGCTTGTAGCTATCGGTGTGGTTTGGATTATTGCTGAGGCAAGCGAATTTGTTTCTATTGCCTCAGCTACAGCCTTACCGCTTTGAGCGTTCTCACTTTCAGGGTCATAAATTTGGTCAGTTACAGCATCATCACCTTTATCACCCTTATCGCCTTTTTCACCCTTTTCACCATCATGCACTTCAACCGAATTTTGCACACCGTCTCTGCCGGTGACCGAAACAGTCACAATTCCACCGGTTTTGCTGACATCAACATTGAGGTTGTCAATTTCATTTAAAACCTCATTTGTATCACGATTATACTCAACCTCGATAAAAATTTCATCATTTCCGGTAGCAAAAAACATATACGGATATATCGAATTAACGGTTAAGCTTCCGTTTGAATCAGCGGTATAAGGGTGTTTAGTACCGTATTGATCGGTAACGGTAACCGTTACGGCTGAAAAGTCAGAGACAGTATTACCTGTCAGCTGAATTTTAATATCATGCACCAAAGGCGATATATCTGTAAGCTCGACCGTTCTGCCCGATGACTTGCCCTTAAAGGAATTAGCAAGATTGTTCATATCAAGTATCTTAGCAGCACACTCGGCAAGCTCAGCGCTCTTTCTGGCACTCTCGGCCGATTCTTCGCACACAGCCATTGCAACCTCAAAGGTGTCGGGCGAGCCTTGAACTTTTATTAATGAAACCTCTGATTTATCGACGGTAAGACCGAAAATTTCACTTTTGATTATTTCCGAAATCTCACCTGCAGCTTCCCCGTAGCCTATCAGCTGACAGTGAATTTCAGGCGGCTTCATAACCTCTTGAGGGAGCAAATAATATATACTGTTTTCCTTAGAATACAGCTTATTACTATAAATACCGTCAATCACAATACGGAAATAATCAGCAGCACCGTAAACCGCTGAACCGTCTTCGGTAAATGTCACTTGAAGCTCAACCGAATTATGCTCTCCGCTGTAACCGACAAAGCTTTGCAGTAAATCTACCTTACCGTCCGCATCAACGGTGACCGTAAAATTACGCATTAATTTTACCTCCTATAATAGCAAAATACAGCTTCCGTTTAATGCCGTAATAAAGGGCAACGTTGGTGCAACAATTTGTCAAGTCTTCCCTTATATACAAAATGTATATTAACGCGTTTGTATCTGCTTTATATAGATTTATGTAAACTAAATAACCTTTTAAGTTTTTAGACTTTTCCACATTGTTTTCAACCGTCTGCGATTATTTCGACAGTGTTTTCCTTTATTTTACGCTAATTTGATGTGGATAACTATGTGGATAACGTGGATTACTAAACGTATACAAATAATTGATTATTAAATTTATGTTAAGCACTGTTACACACAATTTATTGAAACTACGCACAAAAACCGTTGAGGCACCTTCCTTAGGGGGAGCACCTCAACGGTTCTTGCATTTCATAAATATTAAGTTATATTACCTATATTTCACTGTTTAATTCATTGTTAATAAAGGAATTAACCTCTTCAGGTCTTATATCAAGTGCTATTGAAAACTCATCATAAATTAAACGCTCAACCTCTTTTAAAGCACGCTCGTCAGCGATATGCAAGCGCTTGCCGCTGCCGGACAAAAAACGCTGACGGTTACGCAAACACCTCATAATCAACAAACAGTCCTTACGGTCTCCCGAGGAGATCATTGATGAAAATTTTAAGCGGCGCTCATTATCATTATCAGCCCAAACATCCGGCTCCTCATTTAAACCTTTTAAAATCAGCTTAATATCGTCCGCCGACAAAATCGCTCTAACCTTACTTAACAGCTTTTCATTATCGGCCGGAAGATAGACGGTAGCAGTTGCCTGAGAAATAGGCTTTAAGACATAATAGCTCTTTGTTTGTCTGCCTATACGCTTGTTTTCAACACTGTCTACAACACAAACACCGGTTGTTCCGTAAACTACCTTTTCATTTAACTTGAGCACAGTTGCACCACCTAATAAAGCCGAAGAATTTTTTTCATTTTCTATATTTTAACACGTTTTGGCAAAAATTGTAATGCACAAATTCGACAAATTTTTACACAACTTTTTAAATTTTAAGTTTAATTCGCCATTTAATTATTAACAAGCTTGAATTATACATAATTATTGACACACTTTATAAATTTTAAGCAAAAAAATCCCCGTCTGAAGGACGGGGATTTTGAAGTATACTTATATTCTGCTATCCTTATTTTTTATTTGAAAAAACCTTATTTATTACAAGGGTTGCAAGAATAATAACACCTATGATAACAAAGATAACCAGCATACCCTTACCCATATTAGGGAGTGTATCAAGTGCCTTTTCAGGGTGCCATTGCAAACCCTTTTCACCCTTTTCTACTATCGTTTCAACAGGATACGAATCAGCACTGAGAAGATTTAAAAACATATTTAATAATTTCATATCTCACACCGCCTTATGCAAAGAAGTTAAGGATAATACCGCCTGCGATAACCGAGGCAATCTGACCCGATACGTTAACACCGATTGAATGCATCAGTAAAAAGTTCTGCGGGTCCTCCTGAAGTCCCATTTTATGAACAATTCTGCCCGACATCGGGAATGCTGAAATACCTGCAGCGCCAATCATAGGATTAACCTTTTTCTTCATAAACAAATTGAGGAATTTTGCAAACAGAACACCGCCTGCAGTATCGAAGATAAATGCAACAAGACCGAGTCCCATAATAAGCAACGTATCAAGCTTTAAGAACTTATCCGAGGTCATATTGAAAGCAACCGAAATACCGAGGAAAATGGTAACAAGGTTAGCCAAAACCTTCTGAGCGGTTTCGGAAAGCGAATCAAGTACACCGCATTCACGGATAAGGTTACCGAACATCAAGAAGCCGATAAGTGCTGTTGCCTGCGGAATAATAGCAGATACAACAACCGTAATGATAATGGGGAACATAATACGTGTAAGCTTGGAAACCGACTTCTGCTCATAGGGCATACGAATCATACGTTCCTTCTTAGTTGTGAGCATCTTAATAACCGGCGGCTGAATAATGGGAACCAGCGCCATATACGAGTAAGCGGCAACCGTAATTGCACCGACATACTGCGAGCCTAAGGTATTGGCAACGGCAATCGAGGTGGGACCGTCGGCAGCACCGATAATGGCAATTGAAGCAGCATCAATCTCCGGGAAGAACATTCTTGCCATAAAAAGAGTAAAGAATATACCGAACTGAGCAGCGGCACCGAAAAGCATAAGCTTCGGGTTAGAAAGCAACGGACCAAAGTCAATCATTGCACCGATACCGATAAACAAAAGCAACGGGAACAGCTCATTCGCTATACCTGCATTGTAAAGTTCCCTAATAGGTCCGGTTAATGCATCCGACAAAGGAATATTAACAAGCAGTGTACCGAAGCCCATAGGTAAAAGCAGTGTGGGCTCCATTTCCTTTTTAATGGCAAGGTAAATCAGTAATGCACCGATAAGCAACATTACTCCGTCCTGCCAGGTAAACTCAAGCAGATTTTTCCATAAAATATCCACAAAAATTTCCTCCTGAAAATAAAATTTTAAATATTTTAACATTTAATTGACCAAAAAGCAATAGACATATTTTCCAAAACCATTTACATTTAGGCTTTTTATTTATACAATTAATCTTGAAAGTCATAAAAAGAGAGTGTATAATATTAGATAAATGTAAAATTGTATGAGGTAATAGGAATGAGAATTGTAATCAAGGTTGGTACATCGACCCTAACCCACAAAACCGGAAATTTAAATATCCGTCACGTTGAAAAGCTTTGCCGTGTTATGAGCGACCTTAAAAACGCCGGCCACGAGCTGATTTTGGTATCTTCAGGCGCTATAGGTATGGGCGTCGGTAAGCTTGGCTTGACCGAAAAGCCGAAGGATGTTCCCACCAAGCAGGCAGCAGCCGCTATCGGTCAGTGCGAACTGATGTACGTATACGATAAGGAATTTTCGGAATACGGACATATAATTGCTCAGATTTTACTTACCGGCAGTGACCTTGACAATGAAACCCGCAGTCAAAACTTCCATAACACTTTAAACCGACTGCTTGAACTTAATGTTCTGCCGGTCATAAACGAAAACGACACCATTGCCACCGATGAAATCTCGGTCGGCGATAACGATACTTTGTCGGCAATAGTTGCTGTTGAGGCTAAGGCCGACCTGCTTATCCTTTTATCGGATATAAAGGGTCTTTACACTGACGACCCGCACAAAAATACTGATGCCAAGCTGATTGATAAGGTTTATGAAATCACCGAGGAAATTGAGGCATTAGGCGGCGGTGCCGGCTCCTCGTTAGGTACCGGCGGTATGCAGACCAAAATCAAGGCCGCAAAAATGTGTATGGAAAACCATATTGATATGGTTATTACCGACGGTAACGACCCTGAGGCATTGTATGATATTGCCGACGGCAGGCTTATCGGCACCCACTTTTACGGAAAGCGGTGACAAAATGACAACATTAAAGATACTGCAAAAAGCCAAGGAATGTAAGGCTTCAATTGCCGCCTCAAGCGGTGAGCAAAGAAATCTTGCACTTATAAAAATGGCAGAAAGCCTGAAAAAGCACTGTGGCGAAATCATTTCGGCAAACGAAATTGATATAATTAATGCAACCGGCAAAATCTCACCCGTAATGATTGACCGACTGACCTTAAATAAGCAGAGGATTTATGCCATGGCAGATGCTATGGTTGAGGTAACAGCACTTCCTGACCCGTTAGGTGAGGTTTTAACTACCGTCAGCCGTCCGAACGGACTTGAAATTAAAAAGGTTTCGGTACCGTTGGGACTGCTTGCAATGATTTACGAAAGTCGACCCAATGTAACCTCGGATGCCGCCGCTTTAAGCATTAAGGCAGGCAACGTGTGTGTACTTCGAGGCGGAAAAGAGGCTATAAATTCAAACCTTGAAATAATAAAAGCATTACGTGAGGGTGTTGTAACCGCCGGCTTTCCTGAAAACACTGTGAGCCTGATAACCGACACAACACGCCAAAGTGCCACCGACCTTATGACGGCTGTCGGCTACGTCGATATGCTTATTCCAAGAGGCGGTGCAGGATTAATTCGCTCTTGCGTTGAAAACGCCAAGGTTCCTTGTATTGAAACCGGCACCGGTATATGCCATATTTATGTTGACGGGTCGGCCGATATCGAAAAGGCCTTGAACATTGTGGAAAACGCCAAAACAAGCCGTCCCTCTGTATGTAATGCGGCTGAGGTTTGCTTGGTTAACCGTACCGTTGCGGATAAATTTTTACCGCTTTTAAAGGAACGCTTAGTTGATAAAAGAATCGAAAACGGTCTTTCACCTGTTGAACTGCGTCTTTGTGAAAGGTCACAAAAAATCATTGACGGTACTAAGGCCTCAGATACCGATTTCGATACCGAGTTTTTAGATTATATTTTAGGTGTTAAAATCGTTGACAGTGTAGCCGAGGCAATTGACCATATTTCGGCTCATTCCACCGGACACAGTGAGTGTATCGTCACCGAAAGCACCGACAATGCCAACCGCTTCACACTGCTTGTTGACAGTGCGGCGGTGTATGTCAACGCCTCTACCCGTTTCACCGACGGCGGTGAGTTCGGTTTAGGTTGTGAAATGGGTATTTCAACCCAAAAATTACACGCAAGAGGTCCTATGGGGTTAAAGGAATTGACCTCTTATAAATACATTATCCGCGGAAACGGACAAACACGCTAAGAGGAGAACAAAATGAGTAAAATCGGATTTATCGGTTGCGGAAATATGGGCGGCACCTTGGCAAAAGCTGCCGCAAAATCTGAAAATGAAATTTATTTAGCAGATTACAGCTTTGAAAAAGCTGAGGATTTAGCCAAGCAAATCGGCGCAAAGGCTCTTTATAACGTCGATATCGCCGCAGGCTGCGACCTTATCTTTTTAGGCGTTAAGCCTCAGGTCTTGTCTTCTGTGTTGGCCGACTTAAAACACATATTAAGCGTCAGACATCAAAATTTCTGTTTAGTTTCAATGGCAGCAGGTGTCACTATAGAGTCATTAAAGGAAATGGCAGGCGGTGACTATCCGATAATCCGCATTATGCCCAATACACCTGCGGCAGTAGAAAACGGAATGATACTTTACTGTCAAAGTGAAAACGTCACAAATGAGCAGGTTCAGCTTTTCTTAAATTCAATGGCCTCGGCAGGTACCTTGGATTCAATTGACGAAACACTTATTGATGCCGGATGTGCCGTTTCAGGCTGCGGTCCTGCATTCGTTTATATGTTCATTGATGCCTTAGCCGACGGCGGTGTAAAATGCGGCTTACTAAGAGAACAGGCATTAATTTATGCCGCAGAGACTGTTTTAGGTGCCGCAAAAATGGTCAAAGAAACAGGAATCAGTCCCGAGGAATTAAAAAATGCTGTTTGCAGTCCAAACGGCAGTACAATCGAGGGTGTAAAGGTGCTGGAAAGCCTTAATCTTAAGGACACCTGCATCAGTGCCGTCTTAGCAAGCTTTAAAAGGACTAAAGAGCTCGGTCAAAAATAAGCATCCGATTCAAAAAACCGTCCAATGAGGACGGTTTTTGTTTCTGCCTAAAAGCACGAACAAAAACCTTATTTAAATTTCGTTTCTTATCTTTTAAATAACATTTTAAATTTTTTAAAATTTCTTAAAAATAATAGTTGACATTGCGTAACTGTTGTGGTATATTATTTAGGCGCTCAAGTGCATCAGATGCTGGTGTAGCTCAGTTGGTAGAGCAGCTGATTTGTAATCAGCAGGTCGGGGGTTCAAGTCCGTCCACCAGCTCCACCCTGTTTTTTGAGGGTAACATCTGAATATGGGAGTGTTCCCGAGTGGCCAAAGGGGGCAGACTGTAAATCTGTTGCGTTTCGCTTCGGTGGTCCGAATCCACCCGCTCCCACCAAAACAAAAACCGTCCAATAGGGCGGTTTTTTGTTTTGGTCGAGAGTTGTTTGTGGATTTCGGCTTTTGGCGAAGTCAAAAGTTACCGTCGAAGCAGCCGAAACGCCGCGTCAGGCGTTTCGGACTGTGAAGTCTCGAGCACGGCAAATTATTTCGGGCACCACTCGCAGTGGTCGAAATAATGCCGGCACAGAGTATCCACCCGAATTTTATCATTTCATAAGAACGTTAAAACAAAAAACCGTCCTGCAGGACGGTTTTTTGTTTTAACCATTTTTAAACTCTTTCAGTGTATATAAAAGCTCGGGTGGCGACTCAACATAATCTATCAGCTTATCAACATCCTCGGTTATCAAATAAAGCTGCTTGCAGACGTCCTTGATAAACTCCTTATCTATGGCACTTTGCATTGTGGCGTCAAGCTCATTATAATAACCTGAAATATTATAAAGTGCAATCGGCTTTCTATGACGACAAAGCTGTTTAGAGGTTAAAATCTCGAAAAACTCCTCATATGTTCCGATTCCGCCGGGTACAACCACAAATGCATCGGCATGGTCCTCCATAATCTGCTTACGCTGACGCATAGTGTCAGGCATTATCAGTTCATCACAAAAATCGCAAATTTCTTCTACACTTTCCTGCTCGAAAAACTTTGGGATTACGCCGATAATATGTGCACCGCCGTCTCTAAAACCGCGTGCTGCCGCGCCCATAAGACCGTTTCCTCCACCGCCGAAAACCAAGTTGTGACCCCTTTTAGCCAACTGTTGACAAAGTTCTTCGGTGGCTTCAATATACTTTTTATCAATAGTCGGGCTTGCAGCCCCGAAAACACAAATTCTCATATTTTAATCTCTCCATTTTTCTAAAATCGACTTAATCTGAGACGTAAGACGCGAATTATCCTTATTTGGTCTTCCCTGCCTTAGCTTAACCAAATCAAGCAATTTTTCAGCTTCTTTAACCATATCACGATAAATCATATCTGAACGGGTAGTTTCCTTGAAATACTTTGTACGGTCAATCGCCTTACCCTCGGTATAAACAGTCATTTTGCCGGTATTAAGACTGTACTCGGTTCCGCTATACGGTGCCGTTGCATTATATCCCATACTTATAAGCGTATCCTTAAAATATTCACAGGACTGGTCGTCACCGTGATTAACAAAAACCAACTCCGGTTTAGTTTTAAAGCCGTTAAGCCACCTTAAAAGACCCTGTCGGTCGGCGTGTCCGCTTGTGCCCTGTAAAGCCGCAATTTCGGCATTGACCGAAATTTCCTCACCAAACAGAGTTACTGTTTTTTCGCCGTTCAAAAGTCTTCTCCCCAACGAGCCCTCAGCCTGATAACCGACAAACAAAACAGTATTCTCCGGTTTCCACAAATTGTGCTTTAAATGATGACGAATTCGTCCTGCCTCACACATTCCGCTAGCCGAAATAATCACCTTAGGTGTAGGGTCAAAGTTAATAAGCTTAGATTCGTCCGAGGTTTCGGTCATTCTTATACCGTCAAACCAAAGCGGGTTTATACCTTTATTTATAAGCTCTGTGGTTTCCTCATCAAAGCAAACTGGGTTACACTGTATAAAGATTGAGGTAGCCTCACTCGCCAAGGGACTGTCAACATAAACCGGAAATCTCGAATGACCGTTTACTAATCCCTTTTCCTTGATTTCTCTAATACCGTAAAGCATTTCCTGAGTTCTGCCAACAGCAAAGGACGGAATTATTACATTACCGCCTCTGTCCAAGGTTTTTTGAATAATTTTAGCAAGTTCGAATACCGCGTCACTGCGTTGACCCTCGTGAAGTCGGTTTCCGTAGGTCGATTCAAGCACTAGATAATCGGTTTCCTCGACCGTTTGAGGATTACGGATAATTCTTTGTCCCTCATTGCCAACATCACCGCTGAAAACAATCTTTTTTTCAGTAATCCCGTCGTTAAGCCAAATTTCGATACAAGCCGAACCGAGCAAGTGACCGATATCGGTAAATCTTACGGCAACACCCTCTGCCGCAGATATCATCTCACCGTATACACACCGTCTGAAAAGCGAAAGCACACCCAAAGCGTCAGCCATACTGTAAACCGGTTCAATCGGCTCACCGCCGGCACGAATTGACCTTTTCGAACGCCAATTTGCCTCGGTTTCCTGAATATGAGCCGAGTCCCTCAGCATTATATTGCACAAGTCACACGTCACGTCGGTAGCATAAACCGTACCGCTGAAGCCGTCCTTATAAAGCTTAGGCAGCATTCCTGAATGATCAATATGAGCATGAGTTAAAAATACCGCCTCGATGTCATTTGCAGCAACCGGTAAAGCAATATTTTGAAAAACGTCTCTACCCTGCTCCATACCGCAGTCAACAAGAAAATATCGACCGTTAACCTCTAATAATGTGCAGCTTCCGGTAACCTCATGTGTTGCACCGATAAATTGAATTTTCAAGAAAACCGACCTCCTTCTATATTTTTATTATACTTCCATTTACAGTTTTAGTCAACCGAGCCTAAGGAAATTTTTAACACCGATAACGACATTTTCAGGTCGGCTTTTTAAGGACAAAAAAACTCGGTATCATCAACTGATACCGAGTACTTCTATTTCTTTTCCGGCAATAATTACCTTATCTACAGAAAAATCATCATTCAAGATAATTAAATCGGCATCAAAGCCTTGCCTTATTTGTCCTTTGTTAAGTCCCAATGATTTTGCAGGAGTTTCCGTAGCCATTTTTACGGCATCGTAAAACGGCACACCGAACTCGACCGCCTTTTTAACACATTGTAAAAGAGGCTGTGAACCGCCTGCCAAAATTCCATCCTCTAAGGTCAGCGCACCGTCCTTCATAAACACAGTAAGACCACCTGACACATATTTACCGTTAGGCAACCCCGCAGGACGTATAGTATCCGAAACCAACATCAGCCGTTCAGGACCGAACATTTTATAAAGCGATAAAAACGCTGCTTCACTTACATGACGGCCGTCACAAATAACCTCAGCATATATCCCCTTTAAAACGGCCGCACCGATAGGTCCCGGTGCACGGTGCAGTAACGGCGGCATTGCGTTGAATGTATGAGTTAAGCAATTGGCACCTGCCTCAATAGCAACAACGGCCTCCTCATAGCTACAATCGGTGTGACCGATTGAAACCTGACAGTCAACCTTGCTTATAAAATCACACATTCCGTAAATTTCGGGAGCTACAGTAATTTTTATAACGTTTTTAAGTTGCTTATATTCCGATATATCAGGAGCTTTGATATACGCCTCATTCTGAGCACCCTTCCGCTTTGGTGAAATATAAGGTCCCTCTAAATGAAATCCGGCAATCTCTGCACCCTCGGTCGGAAGCTTTTGATTAGTTATGGCAACTAAATTTTCAATGCAATCGGTCATTGTTGTTGGCAACCAACAGGTTGTCCCAACCTTAGCTAACGACAACGATATATCACACAGTCTTCCGTCTGAAACATCATATCCGCCAAAGCCGTGAATGTGCGTATCAACCAAACCCGGTATAACCGCTTTGCCGTAAGCATCAATCACATTATCGGCGTATAGACCTTGCTCCACCGCCAAAAATTTGCCGTTCTCTATTAATATATCGCTAATTCCACCCTCAAGTCGGGCATTTTTTATAACCGTTGTCATAGCTTACTTGTACTTTGCAACGATTTTCTTCATCTCGTCCCATTGTTGCTCCATTTCTTCTACCAACTTAAACTGGGTACGGCAACGGACAAGGTTGTGGTCATCGTAATCGGTTTTAAAATATATATCACCGTCAATATAGTCGGTCAAGAAACGCATACCGCATTCTAAGGTCATCATCTTAGCGCCCTCAGGCAGAAGCATAATTTCACTCTCGGTCAACCGACCGCCGCAGCCCTTTAAAAAGCCCCTTGTATAGGTTTCAAAAAGGCCGATATCGAAATGCACTTTATTAAGGTCCTTCTCGTCCTCAGCGGCAGTAGATGCGCCAAAACGGATAGAATCACCGAAATCGTTAACCGAATATCCCGCCATAACGGTATCCAAATCAAGAACGCAAACCGGCTCACGGGTATCCTTATCAAGCATAACATTGTTAATCTTGGTATCGTTATGTGTAACTCGCTTAGGCAACTCACCTTTTTTGAATGCATCCTCCAAAACATTTGTAAAAGCCTTACGTGACTTCACAAACTCAATTTCGGCTAAAGCAGTGTCAGCACGTCCCGATGCATTTTTCTCCAATGATTTTAAGAAATTCTCATATCTTACAGGAGTATTGTGAAAATCAGGAATGGTTTCAAAAAGAGTCTTGGCAGGAAAATCTTCCAAGTCTTTTTGAAACGAACCAAAGGCAACTGCCGACTGATAAAAGTCATTTTCATCCTCAGGCAAATCTAACGACACTGCATCCGAAATGAATAAAAATACCCGCCAGTAGTTACCGTAGCCATCCTTATAATACGCCTTTTTATCCTTGGTTTTTACAACATTTAGGGTTTCTCGGTCAGGGTCTCCGCCATTTTTTAATATCACATTCCGCAAAAAGGATGTGACCGATACAATGTTAGACATAACCTGCTCAGGATTTTTGAAAACCTTACCGTTTAAACGCTGAAGTATGTATTTTTTTTCTATGCCGTTAACACGGAAACGCACAAGAAATGTATCATTAATATGTCCGTTTCCGAACGGTCTGAAATCAATCAACGTACCGCCAAAATCAAAGACCTTAATTGCATCGGACACTGTTAAATAACTGTCATTTTTCTTCATTTTTTCAACTCTCCCGCTATATGTGCCGCAGCACCGACTATGCCGGCATCATTCAAAAGATGTGCCGCAACTATTTTAGGTCTATGTGCTTTAGCTAAAGTTTTAATAATTGCATTGTGCGAAACCATTTCATCAAGAGGTGCTATTAAATTCTCACCCTCGGCCGACATGCCACCGCCAATACATACAATCTCAGGTTGTAAAAGTGTAACAACGTTTACTACACCAATCGACAGATACTTAATGAAACGGTCAATCAAACTTTGGGCATATTTGTCACCCTGCTTTGCCGCAAGATATGCGGTTTGACCGTCGACATTATCAATTCCGCCGCTAATCTCCCAAAGCTTTGAATCCGGGTTATTAAGCATAACCTCTTTAGTATCATTAATTAATGCTGTTGCTGAACAATATGCCTCAAGGCATCCTCGGTTACCGCAGGTACACAGTCTTCCTCCAGGTACCGCAATAATGTGGCCCATTTCGGCACCTGCACCGTTAAAGCCTTCCCAAATTCGGCCGTTAAGTATAATTCCTCCGCCTACTCCGGTTCCTATAGTAATAGCAACCAAAGAGTTATATCCCTTACCGGAGCCAGACGCATATTCAGCCAACGCCGCGGCATTAGCATCATTACATACTGCACATTTTTTGTGAATTTTGCGTTCTAAAATCCCCTTCAAAGGAACATTCTCAAATTTCAGATTGGAGGCAAAACTTACAACACCGTCTTTTATAACACCGGGACACGCCGCACCTATACCCAAGACCTCATCAAAATTAATGCCCTGCATTTCACAAAGCTTATGACTCATTGTGGCAATATCATCACAAATCGACTCGGCAGCTCTGGGTGCATTAGTCTTAACCGACAGTTTTTGAAGAATATTAAAATCTTCATCCAAAAGGCCGGTAACGATATTAGTACCGCCGATATCAACACCTATATAATACCTCATACTATAACTCCTTGTCAAGAAAAGGTGTTTACAACACGTTATATGAAAATTTTAGAATATTTATCTTGAATATTCAAGAATAAAATTGTATAATAATTAGTAAAATAGTACATTTTTTACGGAGTTACGTATGGAAACAAAATTACAAACAATTGAGATTTTAGAGGATTTTCACAAGATTACCGGTGCACGAATATCATTGCACGACCTTGATTTCAATGAAATTGCCGCCTACCCAAAAGAGCTTTCCCCTTTTTGCCAAGTTATCCAAAAAAATGAACAAGGTCGAAGCAAGTGTCAATTAGCCGACCAAGAGGCTTTTTTAAAAGTAAGAAAAACCGGTCAGTCGTTCACTTATAAATGCCACTGCGGATTAATTGAAACAGTTGCGCCGATTTTCAACTACGGAACCTTGACGGGCTATTTTATGATGGGGCAAATTTCCGACAACAATCCAAACAGCAAAGAAATAATAAAAAAAGCCTCAACTGAATATATGAAAAACAACTGCGAAGAATTAATTACAGACATTCCGGTTATATATAGCGAAATGATGAAAAGCTTTATGAACATCCTGGAAATCATTGCTCAATTTATGACCGATACTCACAGAATGACTGTTAAGGACCGAGATTTAGCCGACGCAGTAAAAAACTATATTCATAAATTTTTCGGCAAACCTTTGACTGTAAGAGTTCTTTGTGAAACCTTTGGTTGTTCCAGGACAACCTTAATGAATAAATTCAGAGAAAAATTCGGAATAACAATTGGTGATTATATAACGAAATACCGCTTAAGCCGTGCAAAAATTATGCTTAAATCAAGTACGCAAAGTATTAAAGCTATAGCCTGTGACTGCGGTTTTTCGGACCAGAATTATTTCACTAAAGTTTTTAAATATGAGTTTGGCCTGACACCGACAGAATATAGAAGCAAATCCGAATGAAAAAGTCCTCCCCTTTTTTGAAAAAAGGGGAGGACTTTTTCACTATATGGATGCTACCGAATAGACAAAGTCTTATTTATAATATCGTTATGGCTGCCTTGAGATTTTCAATTTTCCTCGTTACATCCGCAGCCGCAATCTGAATCGAGACCGCAGGGACGGGGCGGGAAGAAATCATCGGTGGGGAATTTAATTTTGCGGAAAACATCGCACGGACTGTCGGAAGAATCGTCACACTGCTTTTCGGGCACGCAGAAATCGTATACCGGCACCAGCATCTGCACATTGCGGATTAGCTGAATAATGGTAAAAAGTCCCAAGGTCACGAAAACAGCCTTGTTGCCCGAGTCGTTGCAGGGGTCAATACAGCCGCCGACCACAGATGCAATATTTGCCGGAATAAAGCCGGGCAAATCACAAACACAGTGGCACTCGCCGAGTCTTGCCGATAACGGAATCGGGTCAACCGCCTGAACCACACATTTAGGCGCATTTCCGCTTGTTACCGAGTGACGGTTGCAGCCGTCGTCTGCAATATATTCGTTTGAAAACGTTTTAACACTTCCCTCACTGCCGTAAAGAATTGCCTTTTTGTTGTAGAAACAGATGCCCTTTAAGGTCACCGGACAGGTATGCGGTGCCGAGAAAACGTCAAGACACACTATGAAGAAAAAGGTCAAATCGCAGGAATAAAAGCCTCGGTTGAAATTAACCTGCTCTACATCTATGTTTACATCCAAAACCTCGGCCGATTTAAGCCTTACACTGCATGCATTATTGATTAACTGCTGGTCAGACGGACTGAAATATACCCTCATATCGGTGACACAGTCACGGTCGCAGCACGAATCGTATACCCTACCGGCATCAATACAAACGGCTTCCTTGAAGGAAGTACAATCGGTAGGACAGTTTTGTTTAATATCTGCCATAAATATCCTCCTGAAAATGAATTTGCCGAATTAATTTCGACTTCCCTATATTTTATTCAGGAGTGCAGGTTGTGTGACGGTTATTAAGCACATAGTTATTATAATGACTATGTTGATGTCGAAATAGGGCAAAGCCTTATTTCGACTGCGAATTCAAAGAATTCGCAAACAATTACCAACGGTAATTGAACATATTTATTGAAATGATATCGAAG
>CAJGBX010000026.1 GCA_904501685.1 Clostridiaceae bacterium | reverse complement strand
GGCTCATAAAGAGGATAAGGATGTTTTGCTTACCGCTAAGAAAATGGGCTTCTCGGATAAATATGTTGCACGTATGTGGAACTGTACTGAAATGGAGGTTTACAGTTTCCGTAAGGCACACAATATGTTCCCGTCATTCAGAATGGTTGACACCTGCCATACAAATGCATACATTCCATACTTCTATTCGTCTTATACCGGCGAAAATGCGTCGGTTTTGACCAATAAAAATAAAATAGTGGTTTTGGGCGCAGGTCCTATCCGTATCGGTCAGGGTGTTGAGTTTGACTATTCAACCGTTCACGCCGTAATGACCATTAAGAATGCCGGATATGAGGCTATCATTATTAACAATAACCCCGAAACCGTTTCGACCGACTATACTACCGCCGATAAGCTTTATTTCGAACCGCTTACTCCGGAGGATGTTATGAATATTATCGAGTTCGAAAAGCCGGAGGGTGTAGTAGCCTCGCTAGGCGGTCAGACTGCTATCAATTTGGCTCAGCCTTTGACCGACCGCGGTGTTAAGATTATCGGTACCGATTGTGCCGCTATTGACCGTGCTGAGGATAGAAATGCATTTGAAAATCTGCTTAATGAGTTGAATATTCCCCGTGCTAAGGGACAGGCTGTAACTAAAATTGAGGACGGCATTAAAGCCGCTGCCGAAATCGGTTATCCTGTGCTTGTTCGTCCGTCCTTTGTTTTAGGCGGCAGAGCAATGCAGATAGTTGCCAATGAGGACCAATTGAGACACTACCTTAAAACCGCAGTTGAGATTGATGAGGACAAGCCGGTTTTGGTTGATAAATATATTGAGGGCCGTGAGGTTGAGATAGATGCAATCTGTGACGGACGTGATGTATTTGTACCCGGTATTATGGAATTGGTTGAGCGTACCGGCGTTCACTCGGGTGACTCTATCAGTGTTTATCCTTCGTTCAGTATTTCGAATAAGGTTAAGGGCATTATTTTACAGTATGCCAAGAAACTGGGCTTAGGTATCGGTATTATCGGTCTTTACAATATTCAGTTTATTGTAGACGAAAAGGACGATGTTTATATTATCGAGGTTAATCCCCGTTCTTCAAGAACCGTACCGTTCTTGAGTAAGGCAACCGGTTATAGCCTTGCCGACATCGCTACCGAGGTTATCTTGGGTAAGAGCTTAAAGGAACAGGGTATATTTGATATTTATCCTGAGGAGAAAAAGCGTTGGTATGTTAAGGTTCCGGTGTTCTCGTTTAACAAAATTCGTGGACTTGATGCATATCTTTCACCTGAAATGAAGTCTACCGGTGAAGCAATCGGATATGACGATAAGCTGAACCGTGCACTTTATAAGGCCTTGCAGGCTGCAGGTACTCATTTGCAGAACTACGGTACCGTTTTTGCAACCATTGCCGATAAGGATAAGGAGGAGGCTTTACCGCTTATCCGCCGTTTCTATAACCTCGGCTTTAACATTCAGGCTACAGAGGGTACTGCCGAATTCTTGAAGAAAAACGGCATCAGAACCCACTTGTTAGGTAAAATTTCAGAGGGTAACGAAGAAATCCCGGAGGCACTTCGTCAGGGTCATATTGCATATGTTATCAACACTAAGGATATTGGTGATTCTGATCAGAGGAATGACGGACATCAGATTCGTCAGTTGGCTACCGAAAACAACGTCACTATTTTCACAGCATTGGATACCGTTAAGGTTTTGCTTGACGTTTTAGAGGAAACCACGCTGGGCGTATCTACAATTGATGCATAAGGAAAATCAAATGAAACAAGGAATATTTCAAATAACAAAAAATGTAAAAATCGCAAAAAACACCTATTTAATGGTTTTAAAGGGTGATATCGGCGATATTACGGCTTCGGGACAGTTTATAAACATTAAGCTTGACGGATTGTTTTTACGTCGTCCTATCTCGGTTTGCGATTGTGACAGTGAAGCTGTTACAATAATCTATAAGGTGGTCGGTGTCGGCACTGAGGTTATGGCTAAAATGCAAGCAGGTGAAACGTTAGACGTTTTAACCGGTCTTGGTAACGGCTATGATTTAACCAAATCGGGTGACCGACCGTTACTGCTCGGCGGCGGTGTAGGCGTACCTCCGATGTATATGCTTGCAAAACAGCTGATTGCAGAGGGTAAAAAAGTTTCGGTTGTTTTGGGCTTTAATTCAAAGGAAGAGATATTCTTCGTCGATGAGTTTAAAGCAATCGGTGCAGAGGTTACCGTTTGTACTGCAGATGGCAGTGTCGGTGTTAAGGGTTTTGTAACCGATGCAATGGTAAATATTGATTATTCGTATTTTTATACCTGCGGACCTGAGCCGATGTTGAAGGCAATCGATAAGGTTGCAGTGACCTCGGGACAGTTAAGCTTTGAAGAGCGTATGGGTTGTGGATTCGGTGCTTGTATGGGCTGCTCCTGCAAGACTAAGTACGGCAATAAGCGTATCTGTAAGGACGGTCCGGTATTGGAAAGGGAGGAGATAATATGGTAAATACTAAAGTTACCCTTTGCGGAATTGAAATGGATAATCCTATTATTCCTGCCTCCGGTACGTTTGGCTTTGGTTATGAATTTGCCGAAATTTACGATATAAACTGCCTCGGTACGTTTTCGTTTAAGGGTACAACACGTGACCCTCGCTTCGGTAATCCAACACCTAGAATTGCCGAGTGTGACAGCGGTATGATTAACGCCGTTGGTCTTCAAAACCCCGGTGTAGATAAGGTCTTATCTGAAGAGTTACCTAAGCTTAAAAAATGCTTTCAAAAAAAGGTTATGGCTAATGTCAGCGGATTTTCGGTTGAGGATTATGCTTATACCGTTGAAAAATTGGATGCGGAAAATCAAATCGGTTGGTTTGAGGTTAACGTTTCCTGCCCTAACGTTCACGGTGGCGGTATGAGCTTTGGTACCAGTCCCTTGGCTGCTGCTGAGGTGACAAGTGCCTGCCGTAAGGTGACAAATAAACCGTTGCTTATAAAATTGTCACCCAATGTTACCGATGTCGTGTCTATCGCCAAGGCTTGTGAGGATGCCGGTGCCGACGGAATCAGTATGATAAACACAATGCTAGGTATGAGGATTGACTTAAAGACCAAAAAGCCGGTAATCGCCAATAAAATGGGCGGCTTTTCCGGTCCTGCAATCAAACCGGTGGCTTTGCGAATGGTTTATCAGGTTTATGATGCCGTTAAAATCCCGATTGTCGGAATGGGCGGTATTTCTACTGCTGAAGACGTTATTGAAATGATGCTGGCAGGCGCAACTGCAGTGCAGGTGGGCGCCGCTAACCTTGTTGACCCTTACTGCTGTAAGGAAATTATCGAGAAATTGCCTGAGGTTATGGCAAAATATAATATTACAGATTTAAGTTCTATTATAGGAGGAGCACACTAATGGGTAAGGATGTAATTATCGCTTGCGATTTTGCGAGCAAGGACGCTTGTTTGACATTTTTAGACAAGTTCACCGGAAGAAAGCCGTTTGTTAAAATCGGTATGGAGCTTTTTTATGCTGAGGGCCCCGAAATTGTAAGAGAAATCAAAAAACGCGGACATAGGATTTTCCTTGATTTAAAGCTTCACGATATTCCGAATACCGTTAAAAAGGCTATGTCGGTTTTAAGTAATTTAGATGTTGATATGTGTAACCTCCATGCAGGCGGTACTGTGACTATGATGCAGGCAGGCTTGGAGGGCTTGACAAGAGCTGACGGTACGCGTCCGTTGTTGATTGCCGTAACGATGTTGACCTCGACCGACCAGGAAAGTATGGAAAATGATTTACTTATTAAAGAACCTATTGATAAGGTCGTTATGCACTATGCTCATAATGCTATGACAGCAGGTCTTGACGGTGTTGTTTGCTCTCCGTTGGAGGCGGGCAAGGTACACGAGCTTTGCGGTAAAGATTTTGTGACTGTTACTCCCGGTGTGCGTTTTGCTGACGGTGATGTTGGTGACCAAAAGAGAGTTATGACTCCTGCCGAGGCTAAGAAGATTGGTTCTGACTATATTGTTGTAGGCCGTCCCATTACCGCTGCTGAGGACCCGGTAGCCGCATATGAGCGTTGCGTAGCCGAGTTCTGCGATTAATTTATGTGGGTGAGGGGATTATTCCTTCCGTACATATTAAAGGAGAGTTAAATTATGGAAAGCTATAAGGTAGAATTTATTAAGTTTTTAGAGGATGCAGGTGTTCTGAAGTTCGGTGATTTCACCGCAAAGTCAGGCCGTAAAATCCCTTATTTCATTAATGCCGGTGATATCAAGACCGGTGAGCAGATTGCAAAGTTAGGCGAGTTTTATGCTAAGGCATATCTGGAAAAGATAGGCAACAAGCGTACTGTATTGTACGGTCCGGCATATAAGGGTATTTCAATTGCCGTTTCTTCGTCTATTGCCCTTTCAAAGCAGGGACTTGATGTGCCGTTCTTCTTTAACCGTAAGGAAGCCAAGGACCATGGTGAGGGCGGTGTGTTTGTAGGCTATGTTCCTAAGGCAGGTGAGGAGGTCGTCATTGTTGAGGACGTTATCACTGCAGGTACCGCCATCAGAGAAAGTATGGCAATTTTGGGCGGCTTAGAGGGCGTAAAGGTTGCCGCAACCTTTGTCATGGTTGACCGCAAGGAAAAAGGCAAGGGCGAAAAGGGTGCTATGCAGGAGGTCGAGGAGGAGTTCGGATTCCCCGTATACTCGGTTGTTGATGTTTATGACATTATTGAGTATCTTGAGGCTGACCCTAAAAATAAAGAAAACGTTGACCGTATAAAAAATTACCTCAGCGTAAACGGAGCCAAGGCATAATCATCAATATACCGGTTTTAAGAAAGGTGTGAATATTTTGGGTAGTTTAATAAGTATCCTTGATTTGAGCGTTGAAGAGCTTGATGGCTTGATTAATGTTGCCAACGACATCATTGATAACCCTAAAAAGTATAGCGAGGTTTGTCACGGTAAGAAGCTTGCCACTCTGTTTTTTGAGCCTTCAACCCGTACCCGTTTGAGCTTTGAGGCCGCTATGTATGAATTAGGCGGTAATGTTATCGGATTTTCATCGGCAGGTGATTCCTCTGCTTCAAAGGGCGAAAGTGTTGCTGATACAGCTAAAGTCATTTCCTGCTATGCCGATATCATAGCAATGCGTCATCCAAAAGAGGGTGCACCGCTTGTTGCTGCTATGAATGCATCAATTCCGGTTATCAATGCCGGTGACGGAGGTCATAACCATCCGACCCAGACGCTTGCCGATTTATTGACCATTCAACGCGAAAAGGGCAGACTTAATGACCTTACAATCGGTCTTTGCGGTGACCTGAAGTTCGGTCGAACAGTTCATTCGTTGATTGAGGCAATGGCAAGATATACTGGAATTAAGTTTGTGCTCATTTCTCCCGACGAGTTGAAATTACCGAGCTATGTTAAGAATGACTGCTTGAAAGAGCATGGCATTGAATATATTCAGACCACCGATTTAGAGGCCGTTATGCCTGAACTGGACATTCTTTATATGACCCGTGTTCAGCGTGAGCGTTTCTTTAATGAGGAGGATTATCTTCGCTTGAAGGATAGCTATATTTTAACTCCCGAAAAGCTTAAAAATGCCAAGCCGGATTTAAGTATTATGCATCCGTTGCCGAGAGTTAATGAAATTAGCGTAGCCATTGATAATGACCCGAGAGCTGCTTATTTTAAGCAGGTGCTGAACGGTAAATATATGCGAATGGCCTTGATATGTAAGCTTTTGGAGGTGACGGTATGAATATAGACGCTATTAAAAACGGCATTGTTATTGACCATATTACCGCCGGTAAGGCTATGGAAATCTACACCCTTTTAGGACTGGACAAGCTTGAATGCTCGGTTGCGATAATCAAAAACGTTTCAAGCAACCGTATCGGCAAAAAGGATATTGTCAAAATCGACTGTGATTTTGATTTTGATATCAATGTTTTAGGCTACATTGATTCAGGCGTTACCGTCAACGTAATTAAAGACGGTGAGATTATCGAAAAACGCCGGATGGAACTTCCTGATAGATTGACCAATGTAATATTCTGTAAGAATCCAAGATGTATTACATCCTGCGAGCAGGAGCTGCCTCATATTTTCAAATTGACCGATAAGTCTAAAAAGATTTACCGTTGCCTGTATTGTGAAACCAAAGCAAAATAATTAAATACAAAGCTTTATATCAAGGATGCAGAACCGGGGGAGGGATAAAATGCATAGAGCGGTACCTATTATAATTCCGTCGTTAGAGCCGGGCGAATGCCTGATAAATCTGATAAATGTTTTAAAAAACAAGCTTTCTGACCCTATTGTTGTTGTCGATGACGGCAGCGGTGAGTCCTTTCAGTGGGTTTATGAGATTTTAAAGCAGCTTGACGGTTGCTATGTTATTCATCATACCGAAAACAAGGGTAAGGGTAGGGCTTTAAAAACCGCTTTTAAGTTTTGTCTTGATAATTTCCCCGATATTATTGGGTGCATCACTGCCGATTCTGACGGTCAGCATACTGTATCGTGCATTTTAAAATGCCGTAAGGCTTTGGTTGAGCATCAAGCCTCACTTATAATGGGAGTCAGAAATTTTAACGGGGAAGATATACCTAATAAGAGCCGCTTTGGTAATAATTTGACCAGGTTTATTTGCAAAGCCTTGTGCGGTGTTAATGTCAGTGATACCCAAACAGGTCTTCGCGGAATACCGGCTCAATTTATGCGTGAGCTTTTAGATTTGAGCGGTGAGCGGTTTGAGTTTGAAACCAGAATGCTGCTTACTGCCAGAGGCGCTTATCCTATATTTGAGGTACCTATTGAAACAATCTATGATTCCAAGGATAATCACAGTACCCATTTTAAACCGCTGAGGGATTCAGTAAGGATTTATAAGATATTCTTGAGCGAATTTGTGAAATTTATGTTTTCATCAATGTCGGCAAGTGCTATTGACCTTATACTGTTTGCAGTGCTTTGTATGGCTTTTGATGATGTTACAAAATATTTCGTTATTATTTCAACAGTTCTGGCACGCTGTGTGTCGGCAACATATAACTATCTGATAAATTATAAAATGGTGTTTCACAGTCATAGCTCACATAAAAAAACTACGGCAAAGTATTTTTTAATAGCGGCGGTGTTGATGCTGCTCAGTGCCTGTGCCGTAACCGGACTTACTATGCTTTGGCCGAACTTGACGCCGATCATTGCTAAAATTCCGGTTGATATAATGTTGTTTTTCCTTAATTTCATTGTTCAACGTGAGTTTGTGTACCGTAAAAGATAGTCTGACTTTTGTCAACTTTGAGCCGAGGCTAACGCCTCGGCTTTTTGAATTTACGCTAAAATACTTTTAATAATATTATTCTTTTGCAACAAATTGGACAAACCTGATAAAACTTCAAAATTTTTATTGACTGTTGAGCCGTTTTAATATATAATAACAACAATATAAATGTTTTTTTATTTACATAAGTTTAATATAACGGAGGAAATGAAATGGCTACTTTTATCAATGAACCTTCACATACTTTTAATGAGTATCTGCTTATTCCCGGATACTCCTCCAGCGAATGTGTTCCGGCTAATGTAAGCCTTAAGACACCGCTTGTAAAGTTCAAAAAGGGTGAAGAATCGGCAATAACTATGAACATTCCGCTTGTATCTGCAATTATGCAGTCGGTTTCGGGTGACCGCTTGGCTATTGCTTTGGCAACCGAGGGCGGCGTTTCCTTTATATACGGTTCTCAGTCCATTGAGGATGAGGCTGCAATGGTAGCCAGAGCCAAAAATCATAAAGCCGGTTTTGTTAAGAGCGATTCTAACATCCGTCCCGACGCTACTTTGGCTGATATTATTGCCTTAAAGGAAAAGACCGGTCATTCTACGGTAGCTGTTACTGAGGACGGTACTTCTGACGGTAAGCTTTTGGGCATTGTTACCGGTCGTGACTACCGTGTCAGCCGTATGGAGCCCAGCACTCCTGTTAGCTCATTTATGACTCCGTTTGAAAAGCTTGTTTGGGCAAAAGAAGGTACAAGCCTTAAGGAAGCTAATGATATTATTTGGGATAACAAGCTTAATTCCTTGCCGATTATCAGTGAGGACGGTAAGCTTTGCTATATGGTTTTCCGTAAGGACTATGATACTCATAAGCGTAACCCCAATGAACTGCTTGATGCTTCTAAGCGTTATGTTGTCGGCGCAGGTATTAATACCCGTGATTATGCAGAGCGCGTTCCTGCCTTGGTTGAGGCCGGTGCTGATGTGCTTTGTATCGATTCATCGGAGGGCTTCTCAGAATGGCAGAAGCTGACCATTGATTGGATTCGTGCAAAATACGGTGACACCGTTAAGGTTGGTGCAGGCAACGTTGTTGACGCTGACGGCTTCAGATTCTTGGCAGACGCAGGTGCTGACTTTATTAAGGTTGGTATCGGCGGCGGTTCTATCTGTATCACACGTGAAACTAAGGGTATCGGTCGCGGTCAGGCAACCGCTTTGATTGAGGTTTGCGAGGCTCGTGACAAGTATTTTGAAGAGACCGGTGTGTATGTTCCGGTTTGCTCCGATGGCGGTATTGTTTATGACCATCATATGACCTTGGCTTTGGCTATGGGTGCTGACTTTATTATGCTTGGACGTTATTTCGCCCGCTTTGATGAAAGCCCGACCAATAAGGTTAACATCGGCGGCAACTATTTTAAAGAATACTGGGGCGAGGGCTCTAACAGGGCAAGAAACTGGCAGAGATACGACCTTGGCGGTGACAAGAAGCTGTCATTTGAAGAGGGTGTTGACTCTTATGTACCTTATGCCGGTAAATTGAAGGACAATGTCGCTTTGTCCTTAAGCAAGGTTAAGTCTACAATGTGTAACTGCGGTGCGTTGAGCATCCCTGAATTGCAACAGAAGGCCAAGCTTACCTTGGTATCCGCAACAAGTATTGTTGAGGGTGGTGCCCACGACGTTATCCAAAAGGAAAAGAGCACTGCAATTAAATAGTTTACTTCATTTAAGCCTTGTTTGACCTTTTGTCAAGCAAGGCTTTTGCTTGATGCGTTTTTAATATACATTTAATCTAAAACTCACTTGCAAACATTTACATATTATGGTATCATTGTTGTGTATTTAATTATAAAAATATTTTTACTTTAGGGGGAATTTTTTCTTGGATACGGACATTTGGCTGAAATTATTACTTTTGGTGATTTTGATTGCCTTTTCGGCATTTTTCTCAGCTTCCGAAACAGCTTTTACTTCATTAAACAAAATCCGTCTTAAGATGATGGCTGATGATGGCATTAAAAGTGCCGCGAGAGCATATTCGCTAACTGAAAATTACGATAAATTTTTGTCAACAGTGCTTATCGGTAATAATATTGTGAATATTGCTTCAACCTCAATTGCAACTGTGCTTTTTATTGATTTGTTGCGAAACGAGAGCTTGGGCTCAACGATTTCAACAGTCGTTATGACGGTGGTTGTACTTATTTTCGGTGAAATTTCGCCGAAGAGTATTGCTAAG
This sequence comes from Clostridiaceae bacterium, assembly GCA_904501685.1. Classification (GTDB taxonomy): domain Bacteria; phylum Bacillota; class Clostridia; order Oscillospirales; family Acutalibacteraceae; genus UMGS172. Next base: position 5,466 of record CAJGBX010000026.1, on the reverse strand, counting down.
GAAAAACCTGAAAGCTTTGCGATGTTTGCAGCCGGCTTTTTGAAGTTTTTAATGTTTTTATTCACTCCGCTTGTTGCCTTTTTCGTGGTTTGGAAAAAGATGCTTAAAAAGGTTTTCCGTCTTGATAATAAGGATACCATTACCGGTGATGAGCTGATTAATATTGTTGAAGAGGCTGAAGAAGGCGGCGGTATTGATGAAGAGGAAAGTGACCTTATCCGTTCCGCAATTTCATTCAGTGAGTGTCCGGTTGGTGATATTTTAACTCCGCGTGTTGATATGATTGCGGTAGATAAAGCAGATAGCTTAGAGGATATTGCTAAGGCTTTTGAGGAGTCAGGCTTTTCAAGATTGCCCGTATATGATGAATCGGTTGACAGTATTTCGGGTGTAATCCATATACGTGATTTTAATAAGCTGATGCAGTCGGGCAAGAAGACTATCAGGTCGATAATAAAGCCTACCGTTTTTGTCGCAAAACAGATGCCTATAATTAAACTACTTAAGCTAATGCAGTCTAAAAAGACTCATATGGCGGTTATATCGGATGAGTACGGCGGTACTACCGGTATTGTCACTATGGAGGATATTTTAGAGGAGCTTGTAGGTGAAATTTGGGATGAGTATGACGAGGTCGTTGATGAAATCGTCAAAAATCCTGATGGCACAGTAACTGTTCTTTGCAGTGCTCAGCTTGATAAAATGATTGAGTATTTTGAGCTTGATGATAACGAAGAGTCCGAATCGGTTTCGGTCGGCGGTTGGGTTTTGGAGCAGCTCGGTAAAATTGCCGAGGAGGGTGACGAGTTCAGCTACGATAAGCTTTTGGTTAAGGTTACCAAGGTTGCCGAACGACGTGTTTTGGAAATTTCGGTTACGGTTGCAGAACCGACTGAAGAGGATATTGAAGATTAAAATCAAGCCCGAGATTTTCTCGGGCTTTTTTAAGGGAATTTATGAAAACAGTTAAAATTTTAGAAAAAACAAAAGATTACACCGTTTGTGTTAAGCCGTCAGGGGTTCTGTCGGAGGACGGTGTTGACGGTATGCCAACATTGTTGGCAGCAGGCGAGATTAAACCGCTAACGGTTCATCGGCTTGACCGTGAGGTTTCGGGCGTAATGGTGTTTGCGAATACACCAAAAGCTGCTGCCGAGCTGTCACGCGGAATTACAGAGAAAACCTTTACCAAGGAATATTTGGCAGTGGTTGAGGGTGATACCGGTGAGTGCGGTTTTCTTTCGGATTTACTGTTTTATGACCGTAACAGGAGCAAAACCTACGTCGTAAAGCGTGAGCGTAAGGGTGTCAAAAAAGCGAGTCTTGAATTTGTGAGATTGGGTGTGGCTGAGGCTGAAAACGGTACTTTGTCACTTGTTAAAATTACGCTGCATACAGGTCGCACGCATCAAATAAGGGTGCAATTTGCCAGCCGTAAGCATCCTGTATCAGGTGACCGAAAATACGGCTCGTCCAATAACGGTCAGGTTGCTCTGTTTTCACATAAAATTGGGTTTGTTTTAAGCGGAAAGCGGCAGGAATATAAAGCTTTACCGGATAATGCTTATCCGTGGTCGCTTTTTAGCGAAATTTTAGGTGAAATTTAAAGTTTGTTATATAATTGCTATTGACATATATATAGATTGTGATAAAATAGTTAACGTGTAAATAATAAACGCGTTAACTGTTTTTTTATTTTGCTTTTGAGGTGATAATTTGGGAAAAACATATGATGAAAATTTGAAACGTTCGGTTGAATTATTTCGACGTAATGACCGAATTCATCGCAGGCTTTTTGAACGACAGGCTGCTGAGAGATTTGGTATTCACCGCAGTCAGCATATTACTCTTATGTATATTTCACGTCACGAGGATGCTACTCAGCGGTCAATTGCCGACCATTTTGAAATAAGTCCTGCGGCGGTGGCAACTACATTGAAAAAGCTGGAGGCAGGGGAATTTATAGTAAGAACTGCCTGTGATACCGATTGTCGAAAAAATAATATAAGAATTACAGAAAAGGGTCAAAATGTCATTAACCAAACGCATATACTGTTTTCAGAAATTGATTATGCTATGTTCGAGGGTATTGATGAGAATAATATGAATGTTCTGGCTCAGTGTCTTGAAAAAATGAATGAGAATTTACGCACGGCAGCTGAAAGGAGTATGAAATGAAAGTTTGGTTTAAATATGTAAAGCCTTATTTACCGTATTTTATAATAGGTCCTTTATGTATGATAGTTGAGGTTATAGGCGAGGTTTTAATGCCGTTTATGCTATCAACCGTTATCAACTCAGGTGAGCAAGGAACCTTGACCATTACAAAGAGTGTGGCTACAGCGGTCGGTATGATTCTGATTGCATTGTTTATGATGGCAGGTGGTGTCGGAGGTGCTTATTTCGGCGCAAAGGCTTCGATAAACTTTGCGGCTGATTTGCGCTCTGATGTTTACGGTAAGGTTCAGGAATTTTCCTCTAAAAATATTGATAAGTTTTCTACCGGCTCGCTCGTAACACGCCTTACAAATGATGTTACTCAAATGCAAAATTTTGTAAATATGCTTTTGCGAATGGCGTTGCGGTCGCCCGGTATGATGATTGGCGGAGTTGTAATGGCAATCGCCTTAAGACCCAGTCTTTCGGTAATTTTGGCAGTTACCATACCCTTGATGCTAATCGGCATTTTCGGTTTGATTTTTTTAGGCTTTAAGCGGTTTACCAAAATGCAGGTTAAGATTGATAAGCTTAATTCCACCGTTCAGGAGGGTGTTACCAACATTCGTGTGGTAAAATCCTTTGTTCGTGAGGACCACGAAAACGATAACTTCAGAACCGCCAACAGTGACCTGAAGGAATCAGGTATGAAGGCAATGAAAATTATGATTTTTATGCATCCGGTAACAACCGTATGTATGAATCTTACAACCTTAGCTGTTTTGTGGTTCGGCTCGGACGCCGTAATCAGAAGCGGTATGGATATAGGTGACCTTTCGGCATTTTTAACCTACGTTACCCAAATTTTGATGTCTATTACAATGATTACATTTTTACTTATGACCTCGGCAAGAGCTATGGCATCTGCTCGTCGTATAAAAGAGGTCTTGAATGAAGAAATTGATATTACTGATATCAATGCCGCAAATCCTCAGTTAGAGGTTACAAGCGGTAAAATAGAGTTTAGAAATGTTTCGTTCAGATACTATAAAAACAGTGAGGAAACGGTGTTGAATGATGTTAACCTGACTATAGATGCCGGCAGCACAGTCGGTGTCATAGGCTCAACCGGTTGCGGTAAAACAACTCTTGTTTCAATGATTCCGAGACTTTATGATGTTGACAAGGGCGAGGTTTTGGTTGACGGTATAAACGTTAAGGACTATTCGCTTCACAATCTTCGTGAGGGTGTAAGTATGGTGCTGCAGAAGAACGTTCTGTTTAGCGGTACTATTCTGGAAAATCTTCGTTGGGGTAATGAAAATGCCACTGAAGAGGAAATTGCAGCGGCGGCCTCAAGTGCTCAGGCCGATAAGTTTATCGAGGGCTTTACTAAGGGCTACAATAGTGATTTGGGTCAGGGAGGGTCTAACGTTTCGGGCGGACAAAAGCAGAGACTTTGTATCGCTCGGGCACTTCTTAAAAAACCTAAGATTTTGATATTTGATGACTCTACAAGTGCGGTTGACACTGCTACCGAGGCAGGTATCAGACGTGCTTTGCGTGAGGATATTCCAAATGCTACTAAAATAATTATTGCTCAGCGTATTTCCTCGGTTATAGATGCCGAAAAAATAATTGTTATGGATGACGGCAAAATCACAGGTGTCGGTACTCATCAAGAGCTTTTGAAGAACAACCGTGAATACCAAGAGATTTATTATTCTCAAATGGAAAAGGAGGAAAAATAATGGCTAAACGTACATTAGAAGACCTCCAAAGACAGTATAGCAGAACAATGGCAGAGGGAGCCAAAAAGCAAATGCTTGGACCGGGTCCCAGAGGCGGAGGACCCAGAGGCGGAGGACCTCGTCCTCACGGCAAGCCGAAAAATACAGCGGCTACGGTCAAACGACTTTGGTCTTATGTTTCAAAGTATAAGCTAAGACTCGTTTTTGTACTTTTTTGTATGCTTTTAAGCACTGTAACCTCGCTTATCGGTGCATATATGTTGGCTCCTATAATTAACCATATTACCTTAGCAGTGGCGCCAAACGCCGATATTACCTTTACGGCGGTCGGAAAAATAGCCGATAAGGCCATTACTGCTGTAAGTGAGCTGCCGGTTTTACAGAAAATAATATCGTTAGGTTCCTTTCCGGAGGTAATGGTTTACGTCCTTGCAGCCGTTATTATTATGTTTGCGGTCTATATTTTAGGCATTCTCTCTAGCTATTTGCAGGCAAGGATTATGCTTTCGGTTTCTCAAAACGCGACCGAGCGGCTTCGTAATGAACTTTACGAAAAACTTCTAAGACTTCCGGTAAGGTATTTTGATTCGACCCCGACCGGCGAAACAATGAGCCGCTTTACCAATGATGTGGATAATATCGATGTTATGCTTAATAATTCACTGACCTCGGTTGTTTCGGGTGTGGTAAGCCTTATCGGTACGTTGGTATTTATGGTTACAACAAATATTTGGCTGACCTTGGTAACCGTCGTATTTGTTCCTGTTTTAATGAAAACCGTTTCGGTTATCGGTGGTAAATCAAGAAAGTATTATTCCGGTCAGCAGGCAGCATTAGGTGCCGTTAACGGATATATTGAGGAAACTGTTACAGGACAAAAGGTTGTTAAGGTTTTCAACCATGAGGATACCTGTGTTGAGGAATTTGAGCTGCTTAATGACGATATGCGTGATAAGCAGTTCAAGGCACAGTTTTTTGGCGGTGTTATGGGACCGATTATGCATAATATCAGTATGATAAGCTATGCAGTAACCGTCGGTATTGGCGGAGTTTTGATGTGCACTACCGGCTTCGGACCCGGTGACCTTACGGTTTTTGCCAACTATTCAAGACAGTTTTCAATGCCTATTAATCAGCTTTCAATGCAGATTAGTACGGTTTTTGCCGCCTTGGCAGGCGCCGAGCGTGTGTTTGGAATTATTGATTCCGAGCCTGAGACACCCGATGTGGAAAATGCGAAATCCGCAGAGGGTATGAAGGGGTATGTTGAGCTTCACGATGTCACCTTTGGTTATAATCCCGATAAGGTTATTTTGAAAAATATCTCGCTTTATGCCAAGCCGGGTCAAAAGATTGCATTTGTTGGCTCTACTGGAGCAGGTAAGACAACCGTTACAAACCTGCTTAACCGGTTTTATGATATTAACGAAGGCACGATAACTATTGACGGTGTTGATATCAGGGAATATAGTCGTGATAAATTGCGTGAGAATATAGCAATGGTTTTGCAGGACACACACCTTTTTACCGGAACTGTTATGGAAAACATCCGCTACGG
>CAJGBX010000025.1 GCA_904501685.1 Clostridiaceae bacterium | reverse complement strand
ATTTAAGCTCCAACCCTTAACCGGAAAAGCATCCTTAACCGAAATATAATTTTCCAAAGGAATTGCCTTAACACCATCAAAAAGCTCAGTAAAGGTCATTGCCTTAAAGGTGCCCAAATTCAGCATTATTCTTTCGGCAAAGCGTGAATTGATATTTGCCGCAGCAATCATCGAAGCATCACCCGAAAATAACACCCTGCCGTTTTCGGCGTTTACATTTTCGGCACCGAGACGGCGTAGCTCATCCGCTAATATTCCTTCAACACCGAAAATACACGGTGCAATTAAATTAAACTTAGTCATCTTTTCTCCGCATGTTTTAATTATATTATTCCAAAATTTTGGTCTTATGCCAAGGTATATTTTAACCAACATCAACTGCTGTTTCGTTCAGTATATCTACCTCAGTTACACAGTTAATAAAAGCAGACCTGACACCCGAAATTTCGGAGATATGACGAGGTCTGCTTGAATATACTGATTTATTATTTCATTGCAGCACGCTTTGGACGGCGTGTATCGGGATTTTTACGTTTTAAATCCGAAAATTTTTCGTCACTGGTCTGCTTGAATTTTGCCATCATATCCTCAAAAGAGGTGCATTCGCTCTTGCTAGGCGTCCATACTGCCTGAGGCGACTGAAAATCAGGTGCTGACTTAGGCGGTCTCGGTGTACGGCCTGCGCCGCCGTAGTTACTCCTCTGACGCCTCGGCTGCTCCTGTTGTTCCATTGCACGTTTGATAGAAAGGCTGATTTTTCCATCCTCGGAAACATTTAAAACCTTCATTTTAACCGTGTCATTTTCCTTTACATACTCCTTAACATCGCTGACATATGTCTGAGCAATTTCGGAAATGTGTACAAGGCCCGATTTCCCCTCTCCCAAATCAACAAAAACGCCGAAATTGGTAATACCGGTTACCTTACCCTCAATTATCTGTCCTACCTCGATTTGCATAAAAACGCCCAATCCTTTGAATTGTTTAAGAAAATTTATACAATACTTCCGTTTTAGTTACCGGAAATATCAATATACTTATGTTCATCGGCATAAACATAGCCTAGCTTTTCGCGTGCCGCGCGCTCTATAAAATCCTCATCATTACCGTTTTCCAGTATATTTGCCATCTGCTCGACCTCTAAAATCAGCTCGTCACGCTTTTTAGCCGCCGCATCGTACTGCTTTTGCACAGAACTATAATCCTTAATCAAGGAGCCAAGATAGTATATCATCCAAACAGCAAATGCCAAAAGAACAACACGAAGTATAATACTACTTTGTCTCGGTTTAGGTGCTGCCACTTTTATTCTCCTAATTCATTATTTTTCACTTTTCTTACTTTTAGTTGATTATACAACAGCTTTGCTTTATGTTGCAAGACTTTTTTTATATATTTAAAGGTTTTTTTGATATTTTTTTCACAGAAAAAGAACAATAAATGAAACTTACTGCCAAATACTGCAAATAATCTTGAAATAAAGCTTAAACAATAGGAAAAAGCAGGAAAAAATATCCTTGACACAGTCAGCCTTGATACAATAAAGCCTAAAGCCTGACCAAACAGAACATAGCCCCTGACCTCTCCCTTACACCTTAATATCAAAAAGCAAAAGGTTATTAGTGACCACAGGCCCCAAAACAAAATATCTATGAGCATTACCTCGAAAAAACCTTTAACCGAGGTTTTGTGTGCAGCACGGATAATATCATAAGCCAGACACATTGCAACGCCCAATAAAAGTGACCATAAAAAGGTTGCCACCTGATTTGAAGGAACTATATAACCCATTATCTGAAAAGCCTCGATTTAATGCCGTGCTTTTGACGGCTTTCAGTATATACCAAAGCCGCTATATTACCCTCAACTGTAAGACTTCCCGTCTCAACTGCAAAAGAATTAACCTTTAAACAGTTACCCTTAACCGTCAAATTTCCAAGCTCGGTATTTAGCACAACCGTTTCCTCATCAAAGCCGACAACATCGGTCACTCCGCTGACCGACAGCTTTTTGCGGTTTTCAAGTATAATCCCATGGTTACCCTTAATTGCCAATTCACCCATATATCTTCACTCTCCGATAATTTTTCTTTTAAAAATATATGAGCAACATATTAAAAATAATTACTGCAACCTATTCAATAATTCTGTACATAAGTGCAGCATTCTCTTTTCGTACTACTTCACTGACGTCCAAAATTTCTGCCTTGACGGTTCTTTCACCAAAAGCAATCTCCATTACATCCCCGACCTTCACATCATAAGAAGCTCGTGCTACCTTACCGTTTATCATAACACGTCCTGCATCACAAGCCTCGTTAGCAACAGTACGCCGCTTAATGATACGTGACACCTTTAAATACTTATCCAATCTCATAAAAAATTATCTCCCAAAATTATAAAGAGAAAGCCGCTTGTTTTCAAGCGGCTTTAGTTAAGAAAATAGTCTTATTTTGCAATGGCGTTCTTTAAGCCGGCGCCTGCCTTAAATGCAGGAACTTTAGAAGCAGGAATAACCATAGTTGCGCCACTCTGCGGATTTCTACCGGTTCTCTCAGGGCGCTCACGTACTTCGAATGTACCAAAGCCAACAAGCTGAATCTTGTCGCCTGCCTTCAAGGTATCTGCAACAGCTTCAATAAATGCTGCAACTGCCTTATCGGCGTCCTTCTTGCTAAGACCTGCCTTCTCAGCAACAACTGCTACTAACTCTGTCTTGTTCATAATGAAACTTCCTCCTATAATATTTTATTCAAAAAGGTTAACCCAAATTTGAAACAAATTAAATTGCGGTATCTTTAACCGAATCCCAAATTCCATCAAGCTCATTCAAGGATAAATCCTTCATATCACGGCCTGACTTAATAACAGCTTCCTCAACCGCACGAAAGCGAGCCATAAATTTATCGGTAGCCGATGCCAAGGTTTGCTCAGCATCAACCTTTAAAAACCTCGAAACATTTACTGCCGCAAACAGTAAATCACCGAATTCCTCTTCGATTTCTTGTTTATTTCCACCGTTTATTGCCTCTTTTAATTCAGCGGTTTCCTCATAAATCTTAGAAAAAGCATCCTCCAGCAATTCCCAATCAAAGCCGGCTTTGGAAGCTCTTTTTTGAACCTTTGCGGCACGCATTAATGCCGGAAAAGCTCTCGGCACACTTGCTAAGGTATCGTAATATGTGGTTTGACTTTTCTCGTCACGCTTTATAGCATCCCAATTTTCCAAAACCTTATCCGCAGTCTCGGCTACAACACTGCCGAAAACATGAGGATGACGCAAAATCAACTTTTTACAAACACCGTCTGCCACATCATCCATAGTAAAAGATTCTTCTTCTTCTGAAATCTGTGAGCAAAAAACAACCTGAAGTAATAGGTCTCCCAATTCCTCACACAAGGCTAGGTTATCAGAATTATCAATTGCATCAGCAACTTCGTAAGCTTCTTCCAGAAGACCGTTTCTTATCGACTTATGTGTCTGCTCAGCATCCCACGGACAACCACCCGGTTCACGCAGAATTCTTACGATATCACGCAAATCCTCAGTAGAATATTTTTCTTTTTTAAAATCAGTTTTACTAAGCATTTATACAGCCTCTACAATAGTAAATACGGACATTTGTGCAAAATTGCCAAAAGTTTTGTATTTTGGTGATGATCCATATATATTTTATCTCATTAGTCTTAATTTTTCAAGTACTTTTAGTAATTTTTTTCCTTTTGGCAAGGAAATAATGTCCTTTTCGGTAATAGCACGTGTCAGAAAAAGCATAACGGCATATACCAATGCGGCAAAGCCAATTGCTATAATAGTTTTTAAAGAGCTGCCAATACCGACAAATCCAAGTGCATAATACACGCCTAAGGCAGCACCGCCGCAGGCAGCACCGCAGACAATCGGCTTACCAAGTGCCAAAATAATATTAGGCATAACGCCCGAATATTTTACAAAGCAGATAAAGTTTGCAATACAAATATACGCATAACAAACAGTAGTACCGATAGGTACACCCAAAATATTAATTTCGGGAGTTCCCACAAGCACGAAATTTATAACTATTTTAAGAATAGCGCCGACCGCAATATTCTTCAGCGGTACACCCTGCCTGCCGATTGCCTGAAGCATATTGGTCAAAGGACCGTTAAGTCCGGCAAAAATAGCACAAAGTCCCAATATTCTCAAATTAGGTGTTGCAATAGCAACAATAGTTGGCTTACCGTAAAGAAAGCTTAAAATAGGACCTGCCAAAGCCATAATGCCAAAGCCTGCAGGAACGGCTACCAATGCAGTAGTTCTTAACATAGTATTAACATTATTTTTAATTTCAGCATTGTCACGCTTAGTCCAAGCAGATGACAGTATCGGAATCGCACTTACACCCAAAACCGAGGTTAATGACGGCACAAGGTTGTAAATAGAAAACGCAAAACCTCTATGCACACCGTAAAGTGAGTTAGGCAACGCTTCATTCCAAACAAAGGTATTTCCGCTTGCTAATGCAGATTTTGTTTCAGATGCAATCAAATCGGCGTAGGTTGTGCTGAAATACTCGGGTGCCTTCTCCAACCCGCGTGCCAACTGACTTTGTACCATGGCAACATCAATAAGACTGCTGATATTATTAACCAACGAGCCTAAAACTATGGGAATTGCTATAGCAACCAAAACCTTAGCGGTTTTTCCGGTTGAATAACACTCCGGTGCCTTTGACAGTTGCTCTTCAGTGAAAGTATATTTGCCTGTTAAACGGTATTTTATTTCCAGATATAATGCGCTTACAGCAGTACCTATCGTAATACCAAGCAATGCACCTGCGGCAGCATAGGACGGGTTTTTTGAAGTTTTTAAAACAACAAAAGCCAAGCCGTAGCCGAACAAAAGCTTTCCTAAAGCCTCAATAACCTGACTTATAGCCGTAGGAATCATATTCCTGAGTCCCTCGTAATAGCCGCGGTATGCCGACATTACACAACAGAACAAAAGACAAGGTGCAATACACAAAATACTCGGCAATGCACCGCGGTCAAACACCTCAAACGAGAAGGTATGACCGAAAACGGTTATCGAGCTTCCCGTAAGCAGGAAGGCCAGCACTATCATAAGCAAAAAGCCCAATCCGCCGGTAATGAAAAATGCCGCTTTAGCAACATTCAAGGTCTTTTTGACGTGGCGGAAGCGTCCTGCGGCAACATGCTCGGACACAATTCTCGAAATAGCAATAGGCAGGCCTGCCATTGCAATCGAATACATTGGCACATAAAGGTCATAAGCCGTCGAATAGTAGCCCATCGGTGTTGCATCAAACAGCTTACCTAACGGTATACGGTAAACGGCACCTATAACCTTTACTAACAAGGTGGCAACTATAAGTATTGCCGAACCCTCTAAAAAGGATTGCTCTTTTCTTTTTTCAGATTTAAGCGTTTTAGCCATAATTAAAGTGACCTAATCCAATCAAAAGTAATTTTTGCCCACATATCGGCAACATCGCAGTTTAAAGTTTCGATATAGCTTTTTGATTCACCGTCATCCGCACCGTCCGAAATCATACGAATTGAAACATACGGAATATCGTACAACTGTGCAACATAGCCGACACAAGCCGATTCCATATCGCAAGCAATGGGATTAAACTCTTTTTCTAAAAATGAGTGCTGCTCTTTTGAACTTACAAAGCAGTCACCGGTGACAAAAGCTCCCGCCTTGACAAAGGGAAACTTTTTGATAATATCCTCATTAAGCTCGCGAGCGGCAACAATCGGTCTGTTTTGACCGGGCTTTTGTGCTTTTTTATAGCCGATAGGTGTCAAATCAAAATCATGCTCAACAAAGGTGGTGCCGACAACTATATCGTGCTTTTTAGCCTCGCCAAAGCCACCTGAAAGACCAGCATTTATAAGCAAATCGCAGCCCTCGGCAAGCAAGGTAGCGGCAACCGCCGAAAAAACCTTACCGATACCGCTGCAAACTGTTCTTACTCTGATATCGTGACCGTTGCAGCTAAGCACTGCAGTATGTCCGATAAGACCCATTACATCACAGGCCTCTGCATTATCGCCAAGCTCCTTCATAACGTGAACATACTCATCACGGTCGGCGATAACAAGACCTACGGTAAACAACTGCTCATCCATTATTATTCACCGTCAACGGGAGCTTCAACCGGTTCTCCGTCCTCAAAAACAATACTGTCAAACTCAGGCTCTTCGATTTTACCCTCTCTTAAAGCGGTCAACTCTACCTTCAAAACCTCAATCTTTTCAACAACCGCATCAAATTCATTATCGTCAATTTTCAGACCCTTAATTTTTCTAAAGCAAAGTCTTCCCAAACGCTCATACTGCTTTTTAAGGTCGGCACAAGCACGTGCAATCTGTAAATTGCATTTTTGGTCGTAAATAAACTCTTCGGTTTTTACGGTTGCAGTGTCAAACAGTTCTCTTGCCTTGCTAAGTAATTCCATAATTATTTCCCTTTCGATATTAATTTTTTATAATATTATTTTAACATATTCTATCAGTTTTTGCAAACATCCCTGCTATATTGAGCATAAAATTCGAAAATCTTCTGCTTTCGGTCAAGAATATCGCCAAAACGCTCAATATATTCATACGGATATTTGTAGTTGAAAATTCGTTCAATATTATTGCCATAAGGCTCACGTAATTTGGTAACCGCCGAGGCACCGCAGGCTAAAATTGTATGAGTTTCATCCATAATATAGACATTATAAAGACACTCAAAGCCCGGCTTAGCATAGCCTACATTTTCCAAATTACCAACCGTTTTACTCTGTCGGTACATATAGTACGGTTTAATTCCGTTTTCGGTCAGCTTTTCACGTGCATAGTCCACCATTTTTGAGGCCGTCTCACCTTCCTTGATATCAAATACTGTTTGACTTTTGGTAAGGTTTGAGGCACGCTTCATAGAAAGTGAATGCACCGTAACATTTTCGGGATTTAATTTTATAATTTCATCCACCGACCTTTGAAAGCTTTCAAAAGTATCACCCGAAAGACCTGCGATAAGGTCAGTATTAATATTATTAAAGCCGCACTCACGAGCCAGCTTAAAGGCCTCGACCGTTTCGGCAACCGTATGCCTTCGCCCGATATTTTTCAACACCTGGTCGTTCATAGTCTGCGGATTTATGCTGATTCTTGTAGCACCGCTTTTGCTTATGGCAATAAGCTTTTCCTTTGTTACGGTATCAGGACGTCCTGCCTCAACGGTATATTCCTCAATATTTGACAAATCAAACGATGCACTGACCGTATCAAAAACTTCGGTTAACTGTTCAGCCGAAAGTGTAGTCGGTGTTCCGCCGCCTATGTAAACAGTTCTCAAAACTAATTTCAGGTCTTTGGCAATTTTAGCGGTACTTTTAATTTCCTCACACAAAAGCTCAACATACCTTGGAATCAGTCTTTTCGCCTGCTCTACTGAATGTGAAACGAAGGAGCAGTAATTACACCTGCTCGGGCAAAACGGCACCGAAATATAAAGACTGAAGGAATCGGGTGTCGAACGCTCTACAATTGCACGTTCACTACGGTTACATTCCAAGCAAAGCTCAGTCTTTTTTGAGGATACCAAAAACGTATTTTTAAAATAATCAATTGCACTGTCGATTCCGTCAGAAGCTATCAGTTTTCCCAGTAACTTTGCAGGACGAATACCGGTGAGTATACCCCAACTAGAACGGTATCCGCTAATTTTATAAATACAGTCAAATAACATTAAAGCTAACTGTAATTCGTTTTCGTTAAAATCCTCAGTAGTCTTTTCCCTTTCACGCGTTTCCTTTTTACCGTCAACCTTAATCTCGGTCAAAAGCCTTTCTGCCGACTGTATTTTAAAATACTCTGAATCGGCGGTTATATCGTGAATATTCTCGGTAAACTGAAACCTTTCAAACGGCAAAACGGTACGTGCCAACTTTTCAAGCTCATACTTAAAGCGAATATCATCCAAATAAAATAACATATCATCACCGCTTTAAGAACATATTAGTACGCTTTTCCTCGCCGATTGTGGTCGAGGGGCCATGGCCCGGGTAAACCGACATATCATCGGGCAGCTCACACAAGCGGTCAAGCGATCTTTTCATTTCACTGTTTGAGCTGCTTGGAAAATCAGTGCGTCCGATTGAGCTCTTAAACAATGTATCTCCGCTGAAAATCACACCGTCGCAAATATAGCATACACCGCCCTCGGAATGTCCCGGTGTATACATTACCTTAAAGGTTAAATCACCCGCAGTGACAGTATCGCCCTCACTAACCAGAATATCGGCATGGCTGTCAGGGTCAGCCTTACCGTAAAAATTGCCTGCCATTGTAGCAAGGCTTAGCATATCACTGTATAGTCCGCACTCATCAAGCTCGTTTATAACAATTTTTGCTTTAGTCATTTCACGCAGGTTAACTGCGGCATTGATATGGTCAAAATGACGGTGAGTAAGTAAAATCAATTTTACCTTATCGGGATTTTCGGTAACATATTTTACTATATCCCTTTCTAAAAAGCCCGGGTCAATTATAACCGCCGCATTATCGGTTTCGACAATATAGCAGTTAGCCTGCATAGTGCCGGTAGGTATTGTAATTATATTCATTTTTTACTCCAAGTATCGGTATCTAAAATAATGGTAACCGGGCCGTTTAAAGCTGCTTCAATTTTCATATCGGCACCAAACTGACCGTTACCGACCTCAGTCACACCGCAGAATTTTACACATTCGGTAAAATACTCATACAACGGCTCGGCCGTTTCGGGACGTGCCGCATTAATAAACGACGGACGGTTACCTTTAGAAGTATCGGCACACAAGGTAAAGTTTGAAACTATAAGCATACTGCCCTTGGTATCAAGCACCGATAGATTCATTTTATCATTTTCGTCACACAAGACACGCAAATTACAAACCTTGCGTGCCAACAGCTCGGCCTCGGCCTTAGTATCGGCTTCGGTAACACCCAAGAGCACAAAAAGACCCTCGCGGCACTTACCAACCGACTGACCTTGGACCTTAACCTCGCTGAAATTCACAACCTGAACTACTGCTTTCATATTTTAACTTCTTTCAACACTAAATACACCGTTCAGCTTCTTTATACGCGTTATAACGTTATCCAAATGCTCACGGCTCTCTACACCGATAGTAATAATAATACTGCAATTACCGTCCTTGGTTTCCTTAGCCATAATAGCGTGTACCGAAACGTGTAAATTACCGAGTAATATTGATACATCGGCAACAATACCGTCTCTGTTTAATCCCAGAATTGTAATTGTTGAATCAAATCTTGTAGTATCACTGGTATCCCAATATGCAGGAATCCAACGCTCAGGCTCTGCTGCGGCAGTGATATCGGTCGGCACGTTACTGCAATCCCGTTTATGAATCGAAACACCGTGACCTCGTGTAATAAAGCCTATAAGGTCATCACCCGGAATCGGCGAACAACAGCGTGAAAGCTTAATAAGACAATTATCTATACCCTCGACCACAACACCGTCGGACGATTTTGCCATTTTGCGTGTTTGTGTATTATTGCTGAGTTCAACCGGCTTATCGGTTTTTTGAAAGCGGGAATAAGCATCCTTGACCCTCGGCATTAATTTTGAAACCAAAATACCGCCGTATCCAATTGCGGCAAAAAAGTCATCAAGGCTATTGCAACGCTGCTTTACGGCTAAATCATTAAGGAATTTTTCCATATCAACTTCACTTAAGCGAATATTGTTACGTGCAAATTCACGCTCAATTTCGGTTCTGCCGTTGGCAATATTTTCGGGTCTGCGTTCCTTTTTAAACCAAGCACGGATTTTCTGCCTTGCCTGGGTAGTTTTGGCAATATTCAGCCAATCTCGGCTTGGGCCGTGACCAACCTGATTAGAGGTCAAAATCTCAATAAGTTCTCCCGTTTTAACCTCGTGAGTTATGGGTACAATCCTGCCGTCAACCTTAGCACCTGTCATTCTTGTACCGACTGCCGAATGAATTGCAAAGGCAAAGTCTATTACGGTTGAGCCGATTGGAAGATTTATAACATCTCCCTTAGGTGTTACCGCAAAAATCTCCTCAGGTGCCAAGTCGGTCTTGATTGTCTGTACCAGCTCCTCAACATCATCCGCCTCACGCTGATTATCGAGAATCTGTCTTATCCACTTTAAGCGTTCCTCGAACTTGACATCGCTTTTAATAACTCCATCCTTATATTTCCAGTGAGCCGCAACACCAAGCTCTGCAGTACGGTGCATTTCCTCGGTTCTTATCTGTACCTCATAGGGTATACCCTCACGACCGATAACGGTAGTATGAAGTGACTGATAAAGGTTCGGCTTGGGCGTAGAAATATAATCCTTAAAGCGTCCCGGAATAGGTCTTGCCATATCGTGAATAACGCCTAAAATATTATAACAGTTAACTAATGTATCGGTTATAATGCGGACAGCGTAGATATCATAAATCTCATCAATCGACTTGCCCTGCATATACATTTTGCGATAGATTCCGTGAATTGATTTTACACGTCCTTCAATTCTTATTGCCGGCACGACCTCACTTACGCGTTCTTGTATACGCTCCTGAATCATAGTCAAAAAGCGTTCACTTTGACTGCGTTTGATTGTAAGTGACTTCTCGATTTCGTGATATGCAACGGGGTCAAGATGCATAATAGAAAGGTCCTCGAGCTCTTCCTTAACGGCTCTGATACCCAAGCGGTGAGCTATAGGTGCAAAAACCTCAAGGGTCTCTCTTGACTTATCCCTTTGCTTATACTCCGGCATAGCGTCAATAGTACGCATATTATGAAGACGGTCGGCAAGCTTTATGATAATAACTCTGAGGTCATGCGACATTGCGATAAACATCTTACGAATGTTTTCGGCCTGCACGCTTTCCTTGGATTCAAGCGGAATTTTCTCCAGCTTAGTGACACCGTCAACCAGCTCAGCAACACTCTTGCCGAATTCACGCTTAATATCGTCATAGGTATACTCGGTATCCTCAACAACATCATGCAAGAGCGAAGCAGCAACCGATTCCGAATCCATACCCAAGGTAATAACTATTTTTGCAACGGAAATCGGATGCATGAAAAACGGCTCACCCGAGGCTCTTCTTTGCTCACCGTGTGCCTCAATACAACACCAAAAGGCTTTTGTAATCAAGTCCTTATCATAGCTATCGGCTGCCGGCTGTTTATCAATCAAATCCAAAATCGACTGTAAATAACGTTCATTATCGGTCATACAATGTCACCTGCCTTTAACGCTTTTATTTTTCTTAAAATATCGGCACTGTCCAAATCAACCTTGCCGTCTACCGGAACGACGGTCAACACACCGTCGGTGTTATCAATCAGCTTCAGCTCTGCCAATGCTGTCAATGCAACTGTAATTTTACCGATTGATAATTTTTCCAAAAGGTCATTTTCAGCACGTGCTAAGCTTACACCGCTATTCTCTCGCACGTATCTGAAAACTACCGCAATTTCGTCTCTTAGCGGGAAAATCAGCTCAGCCTCGGTACTGCTTGCCGAATTTGAATAAACCCTTTCGATTGCCGAAAGCTGTTTTTCGGTTTCAGCCTCATTAATACCGCTTTTTCTTATATTGCGAACAATTACCGAAACCGATTCGGTATTATTATAAACATTAACGTCCAAGGTAACCGCTAAATCAACAGTATCCCCTATTTTAAACGGCAACTTTTCAGGCGGAACATTAAACATAACGGCTGAATAATCACAATTTTCACGCCTTAGCTTCAACCTTAAATGCTTGCCGTTTGCCAACGGCTGAACTCCCGTAACAACCGACTCAAAAACACCGAAAACCGGTGTAGGATTGCCTGCACCGTAAGGCTCAAATGCTTTAAGTGATTTTGCGGCATCAAGCGTTAAGGCTCGCGGCTTAATTCGGCAGTCAATCTTTAACTTCGCAAACGGAACCGCTATATTTTCGGCGTATGTATTAATAGCTGTTCTGAAATTATCAATATCATCCTCTTTAACGGTGAGTCCTGCAGCCAATTCGTGTCCACCGAATTTCACCAATGTATCAGCCGACGCTTTTAAGGCATTAAAAAGTGAAAATCCGTCAACACTTCTACCCGAGCCTACCGAATTGTCACCGTTACTGCTTATAACAATACAAGGCTTATTATACCGTTCAACCAATTTAGAGGCAACAATACCGATAACACCTACATGCCAGCCATAACCGTCAACCACAATTACCCTATTTCTATGATAACCATTCTGCTCAATAATCCTCACTGCCGATTCAAAAATATCCTGTTCGGCGGTTTGACGCTCAGTATTTAAACGGTCTAAAACACCGGCATAATATAATGCATCCTCATAATTATCTACGGTCAAAAGTCTTACAGCAATATCAGCGTTGGCCATACGTCCTGCGGCATTAATTCTCGGACAAACCGTAAAAGCCGCATTTGATGCAGTGACATACTTAATAGAGGCGACCTCAAGCAAAGCACGAATACCCATGTTAGACCTTCGGTTAATCAACCGCAAGCCCTCATTTACAATGATACGGTTTTCGCTCTTTAAGGGTACAATATCGGCAATAGTGCCCAATGCCACCAAATCGGCATATTCATATATCATTTCCTCACACGGTCTGCCTTCCAAAGCACAAACCAGCTTAAACGCCACACCGACACCGGCTAGCTCGGTAAAAAGCCAGTCACATTCCGCGTCAAGATGCGGGTCAACCACCGCAACAGCATTCAAAGCCTCACCCTGCGGCAAATGGTGGTCAGTTATGACAATATCAACACCCAGCTCATTAGCACGCTCAACCTCATTAACGGCATTTATACCGTTATCAACCGTTATAACAAGGGTAACGCCATCCTCGGCAGCCTGCTCAATAGCCGATACTGAGATACCGTAACCATCCTTTTCACGGTCAGGCACAAAAAATGACACATCAGCCCCACGACGCTTTAAATAGGTTGTAAGTAAAGCGGTTGCGGTAACACCGTCACAATCGTAGTCACCGAAAACAAGGATTTTTTCATGCTCCTCAAGTGCTATATTTATACGCTCGACCGCTTCACCGATGCCACTGTATTCATAAGGGTCGGAAAATTCAGGCTCCTTCTCAAAGAACTGCTCTATTTCATAAGGGTCGGTCATTCCGCGTGAGCAGGCAATAAGAACCGCTAACGGGTCAAGGTCACAATCGTCGGCAATTTCAGCAGCCATCTGCTTATCAACCGAAGGTATAACCCATCTTTTATAATTCATTACCTGTCACCTCTTTTCAACACTATCCCAAATTAAACTAGTTATCATTTTATCACCAAAGTGCTCATTTTTCAAGTAATATCGGGCAAAATAATAATAAAATATACTCATTATCTCAGAAAGGCTTACATTATGCAAAGAACCTTTTACTATTTCGGATTTTTATTTATTCTGGGCGGTGTCAGCTACTGTCTTTTAGAGCTTTTATGGCGTGGCTACACCGACATCACAATGGGAATAGCCGGCGGAATATCGCTTTGCCTTTTGTCACTCATCCAAAAGCACCTGAAACAGCTCAAATTCTTTTACCGCTGTATACTGGGCGGACTGAGTATAACTATAATTGAGTTGATTTTCGGTGTAGTTTTCAACCTGTATTTAAACCGTGCGGTTTGGGACTACAGCCTGATGCCCTTTAACCTTTTAGGTCAAATATGCCTTTCATATACAGCACTTTGGTGTCTTTTGTCAGCACCAATGCTAATTTTAACCGAGTTGTTAAGAGAAAAATTTGAAAGCCGAAGTGAATCCGCAGCTTAACGGATTCACTTCGGCTTTCCAGTTTAGTTTTGATAGGTTATTCTCTCCTTATTTTCAAGTGAATAGCATACCAACACACTGCCTTCCAAATCGCATTTATGCATATCGACCGCCGTTATACTGCGGTTGGTATAGGTAGTATAATAATAAATTCCCTTTGTAGCGTTACAGCAGGAAGTGTAAATTGTGATTTTATACAGTCCGTCACCCAATCGGCACGCACCCTTAACCTGCTCAACAGTACCGATAACGTGAAAAAACTGCCCCACGCTTTCCTCCTCACTGTCCCCCGAAACCGAATTGCAACGGTTGAATGCCGCACGAACAAAACGCGACGGCGAAGAAAGGTCACCGGGAAGACCTATTGCACCTAAACCGTTGCAATAATGCTCCGTCTTAACCTTATCGGAAAATGTGTTTTCGGGTTCATTCGGTGTTAAATGCATATAATCATTAAGTTTTTGCATATGCATAGGGAATTTCGGGTTATTGGCCATCACTCCGACGTCATTATCATATACACTCAAGCCATCCCGGGTAGACTCAACAACAATGCATGCCTCATTATCGGCAATTATCCAATGTAACGAAGCACAAGGCAACTGCTCACTGAACTGAGTATCGGTAATGTTGATTTTATCAAGTAATAACCTTGCCTCAGCAACCGATTTACACTGAGACAATATCCACGAAATCAGCTCAAAGTGAGCAATATTGTCCTTACCGTCAACCGGCTTACGATAGTATGCATTATTGGGGAAGTTCAAACCTGCCATACATAAACCGGACTCGTTTACGGCATCATAATACAACGGATAATCACTCTGTACATAAGCCATACCGATTATGGCCAGGTGACTTTTCAGGGTAATACCGCACTTGAAATCGAGAGCATAATTTCTCGGTGTGACAGTAACCTGCTCAAAATATGATGTCTCAATATCCAAGGTTCTTCCAAAATAAAAATCTTTGGTTTTTAAGGTGATTGCAGTACACATATAATCAACTCCTATATGTATTGTGCCACCGCTTGCAGAAAAATAAACATATTTTCGCACTTAGTGCAACACTGTCGGATTGGATAAAAAAATCTCGTTCCGAAGAACGAGATTTTTTGGTGGAGATGGCGGGAATTGAACCCGCGTCCAAAAATTTATTCCTGAGAATTTCTACACGCTTAGTTTATCCTTTAAAGTTCCCTTACATTGTCGCCGATAAACAGGCTACAATACTCGGTATCTCCTATTCATGGTCTTGGTCGGAGAACTCCAAAACTCACGTTCACCGCTCATCGACGCCCGAACCGAAGCCGCGGTACTCCTCGGCCGGACGGCAGCTAATTAAGCTGCAAATGCAACTGTTCTATTGTCAGTTATTTTTATAAATTCGGTTTTCAAAGCGTTCCCGTAACGCTGCATGCTTATCAAAGTTCAAAATCCCTGTCGAAACCTTTACATCCCCTTATATAAGCCTCTGCGTTTT
>CAJGBX010000024.1 GCA_904501685.1 Clostridiaceae bacterium | reverse complement strand
CAAACGGATTACATACGCCTATCGGCGACTACATACCAATCCTTCGGATTGGATAAAATACCTCGTTCCGAAGAACGAGGTTTTTTGGTGCGGGTAACAGGACTTGAACCTGCACAGCCTTGCGACCATTAGAACCTGAATCTAACGCGTCTGCCAATTCCGCCATACCCGCATATTTTGACTTTTAAGTCCCGATCAAAGACTTTTCCTCAATTTTTACACGGCGAGGTTTGCCGAGGCGGAGCTACATTCAGTTAAAAACCTACTATCACTTAATCCACGAGAGCTATTATACCTTTTTTAATACCGATTGTCAAGTAAAAATTGGCGCTTTGTATTATTGTAAAAACAGAAAGTAATCGACAAGGCGTGATGCCCGTAACGGATACCACGCCTTGTCGGTTTTTTTGTTGTTAGTTTTATTTAGACTTTATTCCTAAAGTCTTGCGGACGGTCTTACGCCATTTTAAGAAGTATACATTTAAAATTCTTGTCAGTGCAAAATCATAGACTGCGAACACAATATTTCCGACCGCATATACTGCGATTATCATTATTTCCAAGGGTAGCTTTTCACTTTTGAATATGTTAATTCCAAGTAATTCAAAGGTCAACCAAAAGCAGGCGGTGATGGCGGCGTTAAAGGTCACAAGCTTTATGGCCACGCCGATAGCGCGTGATTTTAAACGCTCGACAAGAACTTTTACTGTGGGGTAGTATCCTAATAGACCTAAAAACATTATCAGAGCCTCACGCTCGGTTGGTAGTAAAAACGATAAGACACCGGTTATTCCAAAGCAAAGAAATGCCCACTTAGGACTAAGCTCAATAGCAGGGATTAAAAATAACATTCCGGTCAAGGCCGGTACAGTATAAAGCATTATTGGTATATTGGTACCCAACATTAATACAACTGCCAGTGCTGAAATAACACCGCAGGCGGTGATTTTTACGGTGCTTTTCATACTACATACAACGGCAGCACATATCGGCACACATCAAGCCTGCACAACAGTCACAAGGAGTACAGGCGGCGCCGGTTTGCTGATAGGTTCCGCCTCCATAAGGGTTATAGCCGTGACGGCTTTGTTGCATACGGTTTAAGGCAGCACGGTACTCGGCATTAGAGGGGTCCATACGAACGGCGTTGTTTATACTAGTAAATGCAGCATCAAACCAACCTCTGCGGTAAAGCACGATACTGTTAAGGAAGTACCACTCGGCATTACGGCCCTCAGGCGGAACGCCGTCCAAGATTTCCTGAGCCTCTTCAAAGCGGCCGGAGGAAATAAGCCTTCTTACATCGTTAAAGCCGGAGTCAGCACGCTCGTTGCCGGCACCCCAGTTATTACTGTAACCCGAACCGCTTGAGGTCTTGTTCTTACGGCGCTTGATAATGGTATCGTAAGCCTCGTTGATTTCCTGCATTTTTTCGGTCGCCATTTCGGCGGCGGCAGGATTATCGTTGAAGTTATCGGGGTGGAACTTTCTTGCCTTTTCGCGGTAGGCGGATTTTATTTGTTCATCTGTAGCGTCACGTCCGACGCCTAAAACCTCATAAGGGTCTTTCATATTTTAGGTCTCCTCAGTAAATATTTTTAGTTGGGCATTTTTCAAGCCCTCATATAATATGTTGTCTAATATCTGCTTAAACCTTTTGATTTCCAACAGTTCTGAATAGGTCGAGCATTCGACAAAGCAGGTATTAAGTATTGGAACAAGCCTGGTTTCGGCGAATTTCAGCGGCTCGGTATTATTCGGTAATTCCTTGATAAGCGGATTAAAGCGGTGTAATTTTATATCCTGTTCAAGGTCGTCTGCGACATCGCACAGGTACACCCATTTTCCCAAGCAATAGCCCATGCGTTTTAAAACGAATTTGTATTTTTCTTCACATTCGATAAGCGATAAAATTTGGCTGACCGCCAAGGCTGTCGGCTCGGCAGCTTGGTCCAAGCCGCAATGGGGGTCGTTTTCAGCCAGCTGTTGGCTTTTGAAATATTCGTCTGTGATTTTTTCAAGCTCGGGAAAATCGCGGTAGGCCTTTTTGCTCCAACATTTGGTAAAAAGCCTTAAAAAGCGGTAGCAGAGCGACTTGAAAAATCGGCAGTCAGCAATATTGTCACGCACCTTCATATCGGTCAGTGCCACACTTGCTGCTGCGGCTAAAGAATGACTGTCACTGTCCGATTTACAGTAGGTGCATTTTTTAAAAGGATTAACACGGCAGCGTTTTCGCTCATAACCGTAAAACTCCTCACTTAACGAGGCTTGAAGCAGTGATACAAAGGTCATATCATAGCTTAGGCTGAACTTGGAAAGTGCGCCGTAGGTCTTGCCAAGCTTTCTACACAGTCCGCAATATACGGCATTGTAAATTTCAAAATCCTTTACCTTTAATTCGGGCTTGTGCACCTTTATATAGCCAAACAAAGCCTCACTTCCCTTCAAGCATCTTTCATATTAATCATTGTTGCACAAAAAGTCAACCTACAAGTGAATAATGTGTTAATTTTAAAGTAATTTCTTCAAAAACTGACCTGTGTAGGACTTTTTGCACTTAGCAACCTCCTCAGGGGTACCCTGAACGACAATATTTCCGCCTCGGTCACCGCCCTCGGGACCCAAATCAATAATATGGTCGACCGATTTTATAACATCGAGGTTGTGCTCGATTATAACCATTGTATTGCCTGCATCGACAAGTCGGTTAAACACATCAATCAGTCGGTGCACATCGGCGGTATGAAGTCCGGTTGTGGGCTCGTCCAAAATATACATAGTTCTGCCGGTCGGTCTTTTTGAAAGCTCGGTTGCCAATTTCACACGCTGAGCCTCACCGCCCGAAAGCGTGGTAGCCGGCTGACCCAGCTTGACATAGCCTAAGCCGACGTCATAAAGGGTCTTTAGCTTGCGGTATATCTTTTGATGATTTTCGAAGAAATACATAGCCTCCTCAACCGTCATTTCAAGCACGTCATAGATGCTTTTGTCACGGTATTTTACCTCTAAGGTCTCGCGGTTGTAGCGGCTACCCTTACACACCTCGCAGGGAACGTAAATATCGGGCAAAAAGTGCATTTCGATTTTGATTATACCGTCACCCTCGCAGGCCTCACACCGTCCGCCCCTGACGTTGAACGAAAAACGTCCTGCATTGTAGCCCTTCATTTTGGCATCCTTGGTAGCGGCAAAAAGCTCACGTATATCGTTAAACACACCGGTATAGGTGGCAGGGTTTGAACGCGGAGTTCTGCCAATCGGGGACTGGCTTATTTCGATAACCTTGTCTAAATTTTCAAGTCCATTTATAGCCTTATGCTTGCCCCAGATACGTTTTGCACCGTTTAATTCACAGGCCAGGCGTTGATAAAGCACACTGTTGATAAGCGTGGATTTGCCCGAGCCTGAAACGCCGGTAATGCCAATCATTTTGCCTAAGGGCAGGGTGACGTTTATATTTTTAAGGTTGTTTTCCGAGGCTTCGACTATTGTTACAGTCTTGCCGTTGCCGGCACGTCTTGTAATCGGCACCTCGATTTTCTTTCGACCCGATAAATAGTCACCCGTAACGGAGTCTTTGCAGTTTTGAATCTCCTCGGGAGTTCCGGCGCATACAACCTCACCGCCGTGAACACCGGCGCCAGGACCAATATCGACAATAAAATCGGCGGCACGCATTGTATCCTCATCGTGCTCAACGACTATAACGGTGTTGCCGAGGTCGCGAAGCTGCTGCAGGGTTTTAAGCAGTTTTTCATTGTCTCGCTGATGCAGACCAATGCTCGGTTCATCCAAAATATATAAAACACCCATAAGCGAGGAGCCGATTTGAGTGGCGAGTCTTATTCGCTGACTTTCACCGCCGGAAAGCGTACCCGAAGCACGGAAAAGCGTCAGATAATCCAAGCCTACGCTTACCAGGAATGACAGACGTGATTTAACCTCTTTTACGATAGGCTCGGCAATGCTTTGGTCGCGTGTGCTAAGCTTTAATTCGTTAAAGAATTTTAAGCAATCTACAATCTGCAAATCGCAAAGTTCTTTGATATTAAGTCCGCCGACCGTAACGCTCATAATATCCTTTTTGAGTCGTGCGCCCTTACATTCGGGACAGGGGCACTCGGTCATCAATGACTCAATTTCATTACGTGAAAACTCACTCGTAGTTTCCTTATATCGACGTTCAAGGTTGTTTACAACACCCTCAAATGTTGCCGAGAATTTACCTTTGCCCCAAACCGAGTTCCGAACAAAATCAATTTTCTTACCGTTGGTGCCGTACATTATAATATCTTTAACCTCGGGGGATAAATCACGGTAGGGCGTGTTAATATCAAAGCCGTAATGCTCGGCCAAGCCTTTGTAATACATTAAGGCGATGGTACCCTCTTCCTTGACGCCCCAACCGGTTGTACCCCAACCCGAAGCTCTGATACAGCCCTCAGCTAAGGATTTTGACTCATCGGGAACCAACAAAAGCGGATTTATTTTCATAAAAATCCCGAGGCCGGTACAGGTAGGGCAAGCGCCGAACGGACTGTTAAATGAGAACATTCTCGGTGCCAGTTCCGGCATACTGATATCGTGGTCGGGACAGGCATAATTTTCTGAAAAGGTGTATTCCTGACCTCCCACTATCGAGATAGTGACTATTCCGCCTGAAAGCCTTAAAGCGGTTTCAACACTGTCGGTCAGACGCTTGGCGACGCCGTCTTTAAGCACAAGGCGGTCGATAACGGTCTCAATGGTGTGCTTTTTGGTCTTTTCAAGCTTAATTTCTTCAGATAAATCGTAAACCTCTCCGTCAATACGAACTCTGACATATCCGTCCTTACGGGCCTTTTCTAATAGCTTTACGTGTTCACCTTTTTTAGCGCGGATAATCGGTGACATAATGAGTATCTTGTCACCTTCGCCGTTTTCCAAAATGCGGTCGACAATCTGGTCAACCGTTTGTTTCACGATTTCACGGCCGCAAATGGGACAGTGCGGCACACCGACGTGAGCATACAATAAACGCAGATAGTCGTAAATCTCGGTAACTGTGCCTACAGTTGAACGAGGATTTTTGGAGGTGGTTTTTTGGTCGATAGAAATTGCAGGCGAAAGACCGTCAATACTGTCAACATCCGGCTTTTCCATCTGACCCAGGAACTGACGTGCATAGCTGGACAGTGACTCAACATATCTTCGCTGACCCTCGGCATAAAGAGTGTCGAATGCCAACGAAGACTTGCCCGAGCCTGAAAGACCGGTTAAAACAACCAGCCGGTCACGAGGAATTTCTAAATCTATGTTTTTTAGGTTGTGCTCCTTGGCACCACGTATAATTATTTTATCAATCATGTCTTTCTCCTAAATATATCGTAAGACTATAATTCCCAATATTCTATATTATTTTACAATAATTTTTTTTAAAAGTAAACATCAAACTGAACAAGCATTCGCAATATTTTAAGAAATTTTTTAAAAAACTATTGACAAGCGTGTATTAGCGTGGTAATATGTTAGCACACTAAAGTGTTTAGACACAATAAAATTTCAAAAATTACATAAAAGAGGTTGATATTATGAAAAAAGCAGTTAAACTTTTGAGCCTTGTGCTTGCAGTACTTATGTGCATGGTAGCATTTACCGCTTGCGGCGGCGAAAAGAAGGAGCAAAAGTCCTTGGTTGTCGGCTACACAATCTATTCGCCGATGAACTATCTTGATGCCGAAAACAAGCTTATCGGTTTTGATACCGAGCTTGCCGAAAAGGTTTTTTCTAACTTAGGCTACAAGGTTATTTTCAAGGAAATTCAGTGGGATAACAAATATACCGATCTTAACGCAGGCACTATTGACTGCATCTGGAACGGTTTTACCTGCAATACTGCCGATGATGACGGTGTAATGCGTGCCGAAAAGGTTGATTTTTCCTACAATTATATGGAAAACAGACAGGTTATAGTTGTTAAGAACGGTTCGGGTGTTGCTGCAGCAGCTGACCTCAAGGGTAAAATCGGTACTGCCGAAAGCGGTTCAGCCGGTGAAACCTATGCCAAGTCCTTTGAGGGTATGGTTTTCAAGGGCGTTATCAAGCAGACCGACGGTTTGATGGAGGTTAACGCAGGTACCGCCGATTTTGCCGTTGTTGATGCTCAGCTTGCCAAGAGCTATTGCGGTAAGGGTGACTATGCTAACCTTACTATCGTTGATGCTCTTTCAAGTGATGTTGAATATTATGCAATCGGCTTTAAGAAGGGCAGTGACTTAACCAAGAAGGTTAACGAGCAGCTCGACAAGCTCGGTGCAGACGGCACTATCAAGGCCTTGGCTGTGAAGTACGGTGTTGAAACTACCGCTATCACCGATTATGCCGACCAGAAGGCTCCTCAGGACGAGAAGTAATTCTTATTGAATTTAATTAGGCTTAAGTTTCAGGCAGACGGGATGAAAATCCCGTCTGCATAAGTTATGTATAGAGATAATTTGGAGTAAACAATATGAGTTTTTGGGAAGTTGTATCGTTTTTGTCTGACGGTTTTGTGTTCTCGCTTATAATCTTTGCAGTTACGCTTATTTGCGGTGTACCGTTGGGACTGCCGATTGCGTTTTGCTCAATGAGTAAGCTTGCACCGGTACGTGCCGTTGCCAAGACTGTAGTTTGGATTGTCCGAGGAATACCCTTAATGCTGCAGATTTTTATAATCTACTATGTTCCGGGTCTGTTGTTTGGGAATCCGGTGTTCAGCAACATTGACCGTTACATAATCAGCAATTTTGAAATTCCAACCGATGGTGTTTTGCGTCTTTTAATGATAAACGCAGGCGGTCTTGTTGCCGTTTTGATTGCGTTCACCATTAATTATGCCTGCTATTTTTCAGAAATCTACCGCGGCGGTATCGAAAGCATACCCAAAGGTCAGTACGAGGCCGGATTTGTTTTGGGTATGACCAAGTCGCAGGTGTTTAAAAAGATTATTTTAAAGCAGGTTGTAAAGCGTATCGTTCCGCCGATGTCGAATGAAATCATTACGCTTATAAAGGATACCGCACTTGCCAACTGTATTATGATTCCCGAAATTATCAAGCAGGCTAAGGAGCTTGCCGCAACTAAGGCACTAATTTGGCCGTTGTTCTTTACAGGTGTTTTCTATTTGATTTTTGTCGGACTTCTTACTGTTATTTTAGGTAAGGTCGAGAAGAAGCTGAGCTATTTTAAGGATTGAGGTGACAAAGGTGGCCGTTTTAGAGGTTAAAAATTTAAGAAAAAGCTTCGGCAAGACCGAGGTTTTAAAGGGTATAGATTTTTCCTTGGAAAAGAGTCAGGTTTTGTCTATTATCGGCTCTTCGGGTAGCGGCAAAACAACGCTGCTGCGTTGTTTAAATTCGCTTGAATTTGCTGATGAGGGCACAATCACCGTCAACGGTGAGACTATTTTTGACGGTTCGACTAAAGTACGCCGTTCAGATGAGGAATTAAGAAAAAGACGTTTGCATTTCGGTCTTGTGTTTCAGTCGTTTAATCTTTTTCCGCAGTATACTGTGTTGGAAAATGTTATGCTTGCTCCCGACTTGCTTAAAAAAGACACCCACGAGAATAATAAGGAAAAGGCTCTTGAGCTGATTGAAAAGGTCGGTCTTATTGAAAAGAAGGACAGCTATCCTTGTCAGCTTTCAGGCGGTCAGCAGCAGCGTGTGGCAATAGCACGCGCTCTGGCGCTTGACCCTGAAATTCTGTGCTTTGACGAGCCGACGAGTGCGCTCGACCCTGAGCTCACAGGTGAGGTTTTAAAGGTTATCAGGTCACTTGCCGACGGACATATGACGATGGTGGTTGTCACACACGAAATGGGCTTTGCCAAGGATGTTTCGGATATGGTCATTTTCATGGATGAGGGTGTTATTGCCGAGCAGGGCAAGCCGAGTGAGGTTTTCGGAAATCCCAAAACCGAACGGTTAAAAGCGTTCCTTGCCTCGTATAGCAAGTAAAATTTATAAAATAATCATTGCTATAAATCAAAAATTCCGGCACTTAAATGTAATATAAATAATTTTTTAAAAAAATTAAAATTTACTATTGATTTTTTTGACGAACTGTGTTAATATACTATGGCAGTTCCGAAAAGGAACAATGTGCGTTGATAGCTCAGCTGGATAGAGTGACTGGCTACGAACCAGTAGGTCGGGGGTTCGAGTCCCTTTCAGCGCACCAAAACGAAAATCCTGTCGATTATTATCGGCAGGATTTTCGTTTTGTATTATAATAATATTTTACAGCTCACTCCAATATTTTCTGTCTAAGCTGCGGAATTGAATTGCTTGGGCAATATGGGCGGCACCAATGGATTCCTTGCCGTCAAGGTCGGCTACTGTACGTGCGATTTTGAGAATTCGGTCGTAGGACCTCGCCGACATTCCTAAATTTTCAAATGCATTTTTAAGGATTTTGTTAGCCGCTTCGTCCAATCTGCAATACTTTTGAATTAAATTTGAGGTCAGTCTTGCGTTGCAGGTGACGTCGGTACCCTTATAACGCTCGTTTTGGATTGCACGTGCTTTTTCTACCCTAAGCTTAATTTCGGCCGAAGACTCGCCGTCACGCTTGCCGGTAAGCTCCTCGTATTCTACCGCCGGCACCTCAACGTGAATATCAAGTCGGTCGAGCATCGGCCCCGATATTTTGCCCAAATACCGTTTTACGGTCTGCTGGGAGCAGATACACTTCTTCCTCGGGTGGCCGAAAAATCCGCAGGGGCAGGGGTTCATAGCGGCTATAAGCGAAAATTCGCAGGGATATGTAAGTCTGCCGTTGGCACGTGAGATTGTGACTTGACCGTCTTCAATCGGAGCACGCAAAACCTCCATTGCCTGACGTGAAAACTCGGGAAACTCATCTAAAAACAGCACGCCGTTGTGTGCCATTGAAACCTCTCCCGGTCTCGGCACGATACCTCCGCCTGAAAGACCTGCCGCCGAAACGGTGTGGTGCGGTGCGCGGAAGGGACGGTTGGCAATCAGCGGAATATCCCGAGGCAGTGTGCCTGCAACTGAGTGAATTTTGGTTGTTTCTATAGATTCCTCAAAGGTCATAGACGGTAAAATCGAGGGCAGACGCTTAGCCAGCATACTCTTGCCTGACCCCGGAGGTCCGATAAGCAAAACGTTATGCCCGCCTGCAGCGGCAATTTCAAGTGCTCTTTTAGCGGCGGCTTGACCTTTAACGTCGGCAAAATCCAGCATAGTCTGGCTAATAGCAGTAATGTCGGGCGCTTCAGTCGGCTTTATTTTGGTCTCGTTTCTCAAATGTGCCACTAATTGCTTTACATTATCAACGGGATAAATCTCAATTCCCTCAACCACCGAGGCCTCGTAAGCGTCGGCGCTCGGTACGAAAAACCGCTTTATTCCGTTACGTTTTGCCTCAATAGCCATTGAAAGCATACCGTTGATATGCCTTAATTCGCCGTCCAGTGACAGCTCGCCTATAAAGGCGCACTCGTTCAAATCACACTCTGCCATAAGCTGGCCCGAGGCATTAAGTATCGATAAAAGTGACGGCAAATCGTACATTGACCCTGCCTTTTTAATATCGGCGGGCGCTAAATTCACGGTAATTTTGGTGGTAGGAAAGGAAAATCCGCTGTTTTTCAGTGCAGAACGCACACGGTCGCGAGATTCCTTAACTGCGGTATCGGGCAGACCGACCACGTCAAAGGCAGGAAAGCTATTGGAAATGTCGGCCTCTACCTCAACCATATAAGCGTCGATACCGAAAATTCCGGTGCTATGTAATCTTGTAAACATAAAATATCCTCGAATGTCTTTACTTTAATTTTAAAAAATCCGGTGCCGTATAATCCCTCTAGGCACCGGATTTGTTCGTTAATATTAACCGTGGTTATTATTAGAACCGATTGTTACGGTTGTGCTGTAGTATCTTCCGTTTCGGTAAATTTTAGCAGTAACCTTAGTGCCCGGCTCACATTCCTCTAAAATATCAATGAAATCCTGATACTCTTTAATTTCCTTTTTGTTGAACGAGGTAATAATATCACCTGATTTAATTCCTGCATTGTATGCAGGGGCATTGCTGACAACACTCTTTACTGCGGCACCGGCAGGCAGACCGTATTGAGCTAAATATTCGGAATCAAACTTATAAATCTCGATACCGATATAGGGTGAGGGGTTGTCCTTGTTTTCGATAATCTCTTTAACGACATTCAATGCGGTGTTAATAGGGATAGCAAAACCCATACCCTCAAAGCTTTCATCGACCAGCTTTGACGAGTTAATGCCAATCAGCTGACCCTTTGAGTTTAAAAGTGCACCGCCCGAATTACCGGGGTTGATAGCGGCATCGGTTTGAATAAGCTCCATTTCACCGATTGAGTCAATGGTAATGGTACGGTTAAGACCGCTGATAATACCGTAGGAAACCGAGTTCAAAAACTCAATTCCACCGGGACAGCCGATAGCAATTGCATACTGTCCAACCTTAACCTCGTCAGAGTTGGCAATTTCCACGGCAGGCAAATTTTTCTTTTCAATCTTAATAACCGCAAGGTCGGCCGAAACATTGTAGCCGATGATTTTTGCATCGATTGCTTCATCGGGGTCGGACATTAAGAAAACCTCAACCGAGGAACTCTCGGAATGTGTGTTTACGACATCGGCAATAACGTGGTAATTTGTGATAATAAAGCCGTCGGTCGTGTAAATCACACCCGAACCCTCGCCGGTGCTTTCATGTGAGCCGCCGAAGAAGTTCTGTACTGAAGCCTTGGTACGAATACCGACAACACTGTCGGCACTTTTTTCGTAAACAGCTTCAACAATCGATTCAACATTTTCGGAAACAATAATATTGGAAATCGTACCGTTGGAGGTGACGTCATTTGAATTGTCAGAGCCGGTAGCGACCGAGGATAGCTGAGAGGAATTATTCTTATCGGCATTACCGGGGTGATTACCGAGTAAAATTGCCACGGTACCGGCACCGATTGCGGCAGAAAGAATGATACATAATATTACTGTAGCCAGACCGAAGTTCTTTTTCGGTTTTTGAGGCGGTGTTGAACCCTCAGGCTTAAACTCAGTGTTAGGTATATATCCGTAGCTCTGATTAGGCGTATAGCTATAGCCTTGACCTTGGCTTTCGGTTTCCGTTTTGGATATTTTATTATCTTCCATATGGCTTCTCCTTTTTAAAAGGGTAATGGTTTTTACTAGTTTTAGTATATACTGATAATATTACAAGGTAAAGGCAAAAATGTTAAGAAATCATAAACATTCAGCCTTTTAAGGTTAAATTTTCACATAAAAGGTGCAAAAACATTGAGTAACGCCTGGGCAAAACGCTTTCTCAAAGGACGTTTTGACCATTTTGACAGTATAATTTCTTCCGAAATCTCCTGCATTTGTAAAAAGTGTTCCTTTATATCGTCAACCGCTTGGATTGAGCACATCCAGACACCGCATTCAAAATGGAAATAAAAGCTGCGGTAGTCCATATTAATTGTGCCGCAGGTTGCAACCGAGTCATCCGAGACAAACAGCTTGGAATGTATAAAGCCGGGTGTAAATTCAAAAATTCTGACACCTGCCTCCAAAAGCTCCTGATAATTAAACTGCGTGACAGGATGCACATACCATTTATCGCGGATTTTAGGGGTTATAATTCTGACATCAATACCGGCCTTAGCAGCCGAGGTCAAGGCGGTGGTCATTGTATTATCCAGTATTAGATAAGGTGATACAATATAAACATAGTCCTTGGCAGTACCTAAAATTTGACGGTAAATACCCTCACCGGGATAATGCTTAGTATCAAGCGGGTTTTCCATATAAGGCTGAACATAGCCTAATGCTTTAGGAAAGGTATTTACGATATAGCTTTTCGGGTCAAGCCGTTCGCGTGACATACTGCTCCACATTTCACAAAAGGCTACTGCAAAGCTTGTCGCGGCAGGTCCCTTCATAATCAGTGCACAGTCCATCCAATAGCCGTGAGGTGATGTTTCATTAATATATTCGTCGGCAATATTCAGTCCGCCGGTCATTGAAACATAACCGTCAATAACGCAGATTTTACGGTGGTCGCGGTTGTTCAAAAACAAATCAACCGAGGCTCTGATGCGGTTAAAGGCGATAACCCGTATGCCTTCCTTACGAAGGTTTTTGACAAAATTGCGGTTTTGACGTGAAATCGAACCGAAATCGTCAAAAATAATCCTGACCTCGACACCTTCTTCAGCTTTTCTGCGGAGCACATCGTGAATAGCGTTCCACATTTTGCCGCGTGCTAAAATAAAATACTCCAAAAAGATATATTTTTCAGCAGATTCAAGTTCTTGAAGCATTCTCGGCAAAAATTTTTCACCGGGAGCAAGATATTCAACCGTAGTGTCGGTATAAACAGGGTATCCCGATTCACGGAAAAGGAACTGCGACTGCCTCGCGTGGTAAATATCCTTGAAATGCAGGTCGGTCACAACCTGAGGGTCCTGCCAAAGGTAGGGTTTATTAAGCTTTTTTTGTTGAAACATACGCTTTTTGAGTATCGGCTTTACTTTGCCGTTACCCCAGAGGAAGAATAAAACACCGCCTACTAACGGAGTTACCAAAATAAAGATAATCCACATTAATTTATAGCTTGGATTATCACGTTTGTTTAAAATTGCGAATACTATTATTAATGAAATAAAGCGGATTACTGCGTTAATCACTGAAGAAATGTTGGACATATAAAGCTCAATAACTGTCCAGATTGCAATTTGCAGTAATATAAGCAGTCCGGCGGTGATGATACGTCCGGGCAGTGCGATACCGCGTTTATGCTCCTTTTTCATTTTTTGACGGGTTTCTTTAGCCACAGTATCACCTCATTGCAATAGATTTCAAAATTTTAAAAAAACAGCCGCACCCCGAAAGGTCGGCTGTGGTAAAACACATTATATACCAAAATTTCATAATTTGCAAGTGGTGGCGATTCAGCTACTTAAAGCAGTGTGCAGTCCAATAGGTTGAAACCGTATTCCGAAGCCTCATTTTTTACAAAATGTGAAACTGCGGTACAAAAATCGGAAGCATAGCCGCCGTAAATAAAGGTGACGGTTGAAACAACCTCAAACCGTCCGTCCTCAGTCTCGGTTATCGATACAATTTCGTGGTTTTGTGTACCAACCTCATAGCAGGGAAGAGCGATAAAGCCCTCGGGAGCATACTCGGTATTAACATCATCTAAATTAAGGTCAATTCCGTAAAAGCTTTTGATAAAGCCTAAGGTCAAGGTCTTGCTTACGCAGATACCGTAGCCAGGGATATCGGCAGCATAATCCTTTAAAGAAATTGCTGCAGCCACCGCCATACGCTCAGTCACATTAAAGGCATCGGTATAGCAGAAGTTAAGGTTAAGCATATTAAGAAGCAGCTTATCGGTCGAGGGCAAGGCTACCGGCTCTTCGGCTACAATGCTTTTTGGCTCAACTGCTATGTTACCTTTCGGCTCGGCGGCGGTAATTTCACCGTCTGCGGCTTCGGTCGTGTAGGGAACTGTAACGGTGAGAGTATCAACATCGGTGTTTTCGGCCGTGGCAGGCACAAATGCGGTTAAACCAAGGGAAATAACCGAAACAACTGCCAAAAGGCTTAAAATCAGCTTTTTCATACTCTTCACCTCCACAACATATATTAGTGTATATTCTTATTATACACACTATATTGCGAAAGTGGGTATCAATGATATTACAGTTTAATTAAAATTCAGTTACAAAGATTACAAAAGTGTAACAATCAATATAAATCAATTCCCAAAAGGTTTAACAAAAGCTGAACCGACCTTTCACTTTCACCAAAGCGTGCAATCGGCACATTAAGCTTCATGAACTTTTCGGCGTCGGCCCGGTTGAAGAACTTTCCGTCGGTTTTTTCTCCGTCAATGGGATATTCCCAATTAACCTGCGCAATATTGTCAATAAGTCCCATAATTGCGGTCGAGTACTTTATGACCTCGGTTTCCCATTTGTTCCCGTCCTCTGACTGGGTCATATCGTGCGGCTTATCGAACTTCAGTGTTACGGTGTAGGGCTTTTCTGAGGCTTGAACGCTTACAGTATAGGTTCCCAGCTCTTCCTCTAAATTCAGCTTGGATATAAGCGTTGTCACGGCGTCAGTATTGTTCAAATCGGGGTTTTTCATATTAAAAAGCTCTGTTGAATGTGCCGTAGCCTTAACGTTTTCAAGCATTGACTGATAGGTTCTGGTTGTTTCCCCGGTATTAATTATATCGTAATTCGGAGCAGTGATAATGCCGACAACAATCCAAGGCACAATTGCCAACAAAACAATTATACTTACCAAGACTATTCCTATTTTAATGTGTTTTTTTCTTTTTTTAAGCTTTATCTCTTCGGCGGTTAAATCACCGTCGCGTGATGCTTTTTTGTAAAGAGAGGTGTTTTCAAGCTTAATATCTTCGTTATTTGCTTTGCGTTTTTTACTCATTTCATATTTCCTCAATAAATAGTTTGTTTTAATAATATCATACAAATCTTAAATTTTCAAGACGTCTTGAAGCATATGAAGATTTTTGTTTACAATAGGTGAAAAATGTGGTACTATATAGAATAATTGAATTTTAAGGAAGTGTTTTTAATGAAAGCAGTTTTAACCGTAGTCGGTAAAGACGCTGTGGGTATTTTGGCAAAGGTTTCTTCGGAATGTGCAAAATATAATGTAAATATTTTAGAGGTTTCGCAGTCCATTTTGCAGGAAATGTTCTGTATGATTATGGTTGGCGATATTAATGGCTTAAATGTTCCGTTTGGCGAATTTTCGGATGCAATGGCAAAAATGGGTGAAGAGATTAATATGTCGGTCCACGTTATGCACGAGGACTTGTTTAACTCTATGCACAGAATTTAAGGCTTTTGAGGTACTGAAAATGTTAGAAACGAGAGATATTTTAGAAACGATACATATGATTCAGGATGAGAATCTTGATATCCGTACCGTTACAATGGGCATTTCGCTGCTCGACTGTATTGACAGTGATATAGACAAGGCTTGCGAGCGCATTTATGAAAAAATTACGCGCAAGGCTGAAAGGCTCGTTCCTGTTTGTCAGGAGATTGAAAAGGAGCTTGGTATTCCTATTATAAACAAGCGTATTTCGGTCACTCCGATTGCAATTATTGCCGCTGCCTGCCGTTCTAAGGATGTGGTCAAGTTTGCCGTAACATTGGAAAAGGCCGCAAGAACGGTCGGTGTTAACTTCATCGGCGGATACTCGGCATTGGTCCAGAAGGGCTTTGCCGCAGGCGACCGCGAATTGATTGAAAGTATACCCGAGGCATTAAGTGTTACCGACCATATTTGCTCGTCGGTCAATATCGGCTCGACCAAGACCGGTATTAAT
>CAJGBX010000023.1 GCA_904501685.1 Clostridiaceae bacterium | reverse complement strand
GTTGTTTTACCGACACCGTTAACACCGATAACAAATATGACCGACGGCTTGGTTGAAATGTGTAATTCTTTATCACCATCAATCATTTCGGCAACGGTTTCAGCCAGCATTTGCTTTATAAGCTGAGGGTCCTTAACCTTTTCATCCTTAACCCTTTGACGCAAAATATCACAGATTTTTGTTGAGGTGGCTATTCCGATATCACTCATTATGAGTATCTCCTCAAGCTCCTCAAAAAGCTCCTCATCAATTCTCGTTAGAGCCGAAAGCATTGAGCCAACGGCACCCGAAATCGAGTCCCTTGTCTTTTTTAAGCCTTGACTTAATTTGCTGAAAAATCCCATATAATTTTCTCCGAAAGATTATTTGTTTTCAATGTTTAAAGTTTTAATCAACTGATCAACATCAAGCTGCAAAAGTTTAGTAACACCCTTTTCCTGCATTGTAACACCGTAAAGCATATCAGCAGAATCCATTGTGCCACGACGGTGGGTTACGCAGATGAACTGAGTACCGAAATTTTGCTTGGTCATATAATTTGCAAAGCGTTCAACGTTAATATCGTCAAGTGCGGTATCAACCTCATCCAAGAAACAGAACGGCGGCGCATTTACCATCATAATCGAGAAGTAAATTGAAATTGCAATAAGTGCCTTTTCACCTCCCGAAAGTCCTTCAAGACTGGGTACATTTTTACCCGGCAGCTTTGCTACAATATCAATACCACTTTCGAGTACATTTTCAGGATCGGTCAAAACAAGCTCTGCATGACCGCCGCCGAAAAGCTCGGTAAACACCTTTGTGAAGTTTTTACCAATTTTCTCAAAGCCTTCGGCAAATTTTTCCTTCATCTGTGAGGTCAGATCACCGATTAGCTTATTTAATTCCTGACGTGAATTTTCAAGGTCGTCCATTTGCGCTTTCATAAAGACAAAACGCTCATAGACCTCCTTATATTCTTCAATAGCCGAAACATTAACATTACCTAACGATTTTATTTTACCCTTAACGTCCTGTAATTCACGTTTAGCTTCACCGACATTCTCTACAGGCTCGGCTACCTGCTCTGCCTCTGTTCTGGTCAGCTCATACTCGTCAAACAAACGCTTGATGATATCGTCATATTCCTTGAGCATATTCTCACGGCGTTCCTCAAGTCGGGCAACCTCACCGCTTAAGCGCTCACGCTCAGAGGTCATATCACGTTCCCTTTGACGCATTGCACTCGACTCGCGGTCATAATTATCCCTTGCGGTGACAAGCTCATTAACCTTAGCATTACCGTCAAAAATCTGAGCTTTATGGACATTAATCTGCTCATTAAGGTCGTTAATGACTGTTAATTCAGTCTCAGATTTTGCCATAATCTCGGTTATTTCCTTAAGCAACAGCTCACCTCGGCTTCCGCTCGAGTTCATAGCCTCCTCGAGAAGCTTAATAGAGCCTTCAACCGCCTCAATATCCTTTTCGGTTTGCATAACAGTAATCTTAAGGTCGGTTATCGAAGCAGAAAGCTGCTCTCTGCGGTCGGTAACAGTATCTCTACCGCCAGAAAGTCCGTCAATCTCAGCTTGAGCATCAGCCTTTAATTTTTCAATCTCGGCAATATCGCCCGTTGCGGAAATTACAATAGCACTAAGCTCCTTAGCTCTGTTTTCAAGCAAGAATTTCTCACCGTTCATAGCCTCAACCGACTTTAAATGCTCGGTCAAAAGGTCACTTACACGCTTAATTTCACCCGACACACGGATTTTATCCTCTGTCGCAGTTGTAAGCTCAGCACGTGCATTAACAATCTCAGCCTCTAAAGAAGAAACCTCAGCCGCAGCCGAATTATAATTATCGGTCAAAAATCCCTGCTTTTCTAAAAGCTTAACAATTTTATTGTTTAACTCTTTAATCTCACCGCCGCGGCTTAAAATACCCGAATTTTTAGTCAACGAGCCGCCGGTCAACGAGCCGCCGGCATTGACAACCTGACCGTCTAAGGTTACAACCTTAAAGCGGTATCCATGCTTTTTGGCAATGGTAACAGCCGAATCAATATCGTCAGCAACAACGGTTTTGCCTAATATATTATCAATAATACCTTTATATTTTTTGTCAATATCCAAAAGCTCGGAAGCAATACCGACATAACCGAATAAATTATCCAAGCCTGACTCATCTAAGCTTCTTGCCTTAATAGTCGAAATGGGTAAAAATGTTGCTCTGCCTTTGTTCTGACTTTTTAAAAATTCAATAGCACGCTTAGCATCATTTTCACTGTCTACAACAATATGCTGTAAGGAAGCACCCAATGCTGTCTCAATTGCAATGGCATACTCCTTTTTAACCTCAATCAGCTTGCTTATAGGTCCGTGAATACCGCGTAAAACACCATGCTCTGCCTCTCGCATTACCGACTTGACCGGAAGACCCAAACCCTCCATATTGCGTTCAAGCTCTTCCAAAATGGCAACTCTTCGTTTTTTATCCTCAATATCCAAGTGAGAATCATCAAGTGCCTTCTTATATTCCTCAAGTTTTTGCTTTTGGGAATCAAAAATCAGCTCCCTACCCTTTAAGGCATTAGCCGCCTCATCAGCGGTAGTCTCTGCAGATTTAAGCATTTCCTCCAATTCCCGAAGCTCAGTCTCCAGCCTATCTTTTTCAGGCAGTCTTGCTTTCAAGGACTCATCTATAGCCGCGTTTCTAGTTTCAATTTCAGTAATCGAAGACTGTGCGGTAACCATTTTTACACGGTGGTCGGAAATTTGAGTT
Organism: Clostridiaceae bacterium; assembly: GCA_904501685.1. GTDB lineage: Bacteria > Bacillota > Clostridia > Oscillospirales > Acutalibacteraceae > UMGS172. The sequence goes on along the minus strand of CAJGBX010000023.1, from coordinate 12,812 downwards.
GAATAAGTATTTAGCTTTAAGGTCAAATCCTCAATATTACGGGAAATAACCTCCGAATTACTGATAAGACCGTTTAACTCGGTTTCTAAAGTCGAAACCTGCTCATTTAATTTAACGATTTCAGTTCTTTTAACCTCAATATCTGCCTTACGTTCTTCTATTTCCGATAATGACTTGGTATCTGAATTTTCAAGCTCCGAAATATCATTTTTTAAGCGTTCTACTGTTTCATTATTATGTGAAATTTCAGCATTATGAAGATTTATTTCACCGGTAATACGGGTAATTTCCTCTTCCTTTTCAGCAACAAAGCGTCGCATTTCGTCAATTTGAACATTAAGTGACGAATATCGTTCCGAACCCGACTCAATCTCAGCCGCCATATCCTGCAGCTTGCCCTCAACATCGTTATATTGAGCCCTGGCTACCATTATTTTTTCATCCTGAGACTTCAAGAGCTCATTCGACTGATTAAGTGAATGTAACCACAATCCAATCTCAAGCTTTTTACGGACTGCGGCTAGTTCGATAAACCTTTCAGCCTTTTTACTCTGCTCCTCTAAAGGTCCAACTCTGCCCTCTAATTCCGCAAAAATATCTTTTAAGCGAAGCATATTATCGTCTGCTGAGGCAAGCTTTCTTTCTGCCTCAATCTTACGGTAACGGTAACGTGAAATACCGCTTGCCTCTTCGAAAATGTCACGGCGTTCATCCGACTTTGAACGGACAATTGTGTCAATTTTACCCTGACCTATCATAGAGTAACCGTCACGGCCTAAGCCGGTATCCATAAACAGCTCGTGAACGTCCTTTAAGCGTACTACCGCCTTGTTTATAAGGTACTCACTTTCATGCGAACGGTAGTAACGTCGGGTTACTGCAACCTCGTCATTGTCAAAGTTTAGGCTACGGTCCTTATTATCCATAACCAAGGTAACTTCGGCAAAGCCGTGAGGACGGCGGTCAGCAGTACCGCTGAAAATAACGTCCTCCATAGACTGTCCACGTAAATTTTTAGTCGATTGCTCGCCCAAAACCCAACGCACGGCATCCGAAATATTACTTTTACCGCTACCGTTAGGTCCAACAACGGCGGTTACGCCCTTACCGAACTTCAAAACTGTTTTGTCGGCAAAGGATTTAAAACCTTGAATTTCTATCGACTTTAAAAACAACTGTTATTCATCCTTTCAAATGTCACCTGCAACGGCTCCAGGGAGCCATCACCCTTGACACTTACTTTATAACCTAAGTCTTTAAGCTTTATAATATTAGCTTTTTTATTGCCGGTAGCCTTTGAAATTTCTTTGGGGTTAACCGACAGTATATATTCACCCTTTTCAGGCAGAATTTCTATTATTTTATTCAGGTACCTTTTTGAATCGCAAAGCTCGCGAAAAGCCGGATGCCAAGGACCTGCCACATATCTGCTTTCATCAATAGTATGCAGACCGGTTCTTATAACCTTGATTTCGTTTAATTCGAACAAATCTAACAATTCGGCACACAAATCAACCGTTTCATACAGTGAGGGCGGTATATATTCACCTGACTTCACCAAAGCCTCAAGCTTTGTTCCGAAAAGTGTTATTGTTGGGTAAATTCTCACAGTATCAGGCTTTAGCAATACAATTTCTTTTGCAGTAAACTTATCAACCTCATATGTACTTTTATAAAGACCTGTCATCATTTGAAGTCCAAGCTGAAAACCGTATGACTTTATAAGACTTGAAGCATTTATTACATCTACTGCCCTATGGCCGCGATTGTTAGCTTTTAAAACCTCGTCTGACATGCTCTGTGCACCAAGCTCAATCGCCTTAACGCCATATTGTTTTAATAACTGCAATACATCTTCATCAATACAATCAGGACGGGTTGAAATACGAATTCCTGAAATATCACCTGCATCAACAAACCGTTTAGCGTCAGATAAAAGCTCAACCATATATTCTCGGTCGATAGCAGTAAAGCTGCCTCCAAAAAAAGCTAACTCTGTAGTAGCTGAATTATAATTTAGTGATGCTTTGGCGGTTAAAACTGCCTTATTGATATCTTCGGTTTTTGGTGACTTTTCGGCTCCCGAAATAATATTTTGGTCACAAAAGCTACACCTATTTGGGCAACCTAAATGAGGCACAAAAATCGAAATATTTGAGTGGCTCATATATCTATTCCCATTAATTCAAGTGCCTTTTTAGCAGCTGACTGTTCAGCCTGCTTTTTACTGTGTCCTACGCCTTGACCGATTGCATTGGAATTAAGTCTCACCTCAACGGTAAAGCTTTTATCGTGGTCGGGTCCCTCTTCACTGACTAAAGCATAACTCAACTCTTCACCGGGATTCTTTTGAATAATCTCCTGCAGCTGAGTTTTATAGTCGTGAAAGGCATCTTCAACAGTATGATGCTTGATTTCATCCTTAACAAAGCGCATAACGTGTGCACGTGCTATCTCAATACCGCCGTCAAGGTACATAGCAGCTAGTAAGGCCTCAAAGGCATCAGCTAAAATTGACGGACGCTCTCTTCCGCCGTTTTGCTGTTCTCCCTTACCCAAAAACAGAAACTTACCAAGCTCAAGCTCTCTTGCAAAGGCGGCAAGTGATTTTTCACATACCAAAGATGCACGAAGCTTGGTCAGTTCACCCTCAGGGTACTGTTTAAAATTGCGAAAAATATATTCCGATACGATAATCGATAACACTGAGTCACCCAAAAACTCAAGTCTTTCATTAGATTCGGGAATACTCTTAACCTCGTTGATATACGAGGTATGCGACAAAGCTCTCAGCATTAAGGATTTATCCTTAAATTCATAGCCGATAATCTGCTCAAGTTCTTTCATTTTAACACCTTATTCCTCTGTTTTAGTCAGCTTAATGCTACTCAAATCAGCAGAAATTTTATTAACAACATCATTTTCAACACATAGTTTGGCCTGACGGATTGCATTTTTAATTGCCTTGGCATTTGAGCCGCCATGAGCCTTGATAACGGGCTTCTGTACACCTAACAAAGGTGCTCCGCCTATATCACCGTAGTCAGCAAATTTTTTAAGACCCTTCATCTGCTTTTTAGCAAGTAAATAAGAGATTTTAGTCTTAAAATTGGTTGTAAACACTCCCTTAATCAGCTTCATAAGGTTCATTGCAACACCCTCATAAAGCTTTAAGGCTATATTTCCGGTAAAACCGTCAGCAATAATACAGTCGCAAATGCCTGCCGGCATCTCACGTGACTCAATATTACCGACGAAATTTACAGGACTTTCCTTTAAAAGCTTATAAGCCTCAAGCTGTAACGGTGTACCCTTAGTATCCTCGGTTCCTATATTAAGAAGACCTACCTCAGGATTTTCGACACCCTCTACATTTTGCATATAAAGTGATGCCATTATACCAAACTGCTGCAGCATTTCAGGTCTGCACTCGGCATTAGCACCGCAGTCCATTAAAATAAACCTTTTGGTTCTCGACGGCAAAACAGTACCCAACGCCGGACGCTTTACACCCTTTATTCTTTTAACGATAAAGGTTGCACCAGCAACAACAGCACCGGTACTTCCTGCGGATACAAATGCATCAGCCTTACCTTGTGCGACAAGCTGAAGAGCTAGTCCTAAAGAGGTATTTTTCTTAGAACGAACGATATCGGTTGGTTGGTCATGCATATCAAAGATTTCTTCGGTATGCTCAATCTCAACACCAATTATATCAATATTATTTTCGGCGGCAACTGACCTTATTACATTCTCGTTTCCTGTTAATAAAATCTCAACACCGTATTCCTTTTTAGCGTCTACAGCACCCTTTATTACCTCTAAAGGTGCATTATCTCCGCCAAATGCGTCAACTGCAATTTTCATACTTATCTCCTCATCATTAGGATTTTTCCTCAATTTCAACGGTCGGTACTGATTCGCAAAAACCGTTACATTTAAACCAATTTGCCGAACGGTAGAAAAGCTCGGCATAACGCTTTTGTTTGTCTCTTATATGCTCATCCAACGGCGGTAAAACACCGAAATTAGCACCCATAGGCTGAAAATCTTTAACTGTTTCATCACTAATATATCCCGACAGTGCACCAAGCATAGTATATTCAGGAAAATCAACCTTGGTTTTTAAGCCTAAATCAGCTGCTAAATGATAAGCAGCCATAATTCCCGAAGCGGCTGATTCCATATAGCCTTCAACACCGCTGATTTGTCCGGCAAAGCTGACCTTTGGATATTTTTTCATAGAAAAATCCTTATTCAGCACCTTAGGTGAGTTTAAAAAAGAGTTCCTATGCATTACGCCGTAACGAACGAATTCAGCACTTTCGAGTCCCGGTATCATACCGAAAACCCTTTTCTGTTCACCGAATTTCAAGTTTGTTTGAAAGCCGACCAAATTAAGCATTGTACCTTTTGAGTTTTCTTTTCTCAGTTGAACGACCGCCCAAGGTCTGTGACCTGTATTCGGGTCACGAAGTCCGACAGGCTTTAAGGGTCCGAAACGCATTGCATCCTTACCTCTTGTAGCCAAAACCTCAATAGGCATACATCCCTCGTAAACCTTTAAGGGATTATCGGCATCGTGTAAAATAGCTCTCTTAGCCGAAATTAAGGCTTCATAGAACTGCTCATATTCAGCCTTATTAAACGGGCAGTTTATGTAGTCATCTCCACCCTTACCGTAACGGCTTTCTGAAAAAACTTTAGAATAATCAATACTGTCAGCCGTTACAATAGGAGCCGCCGCATCAAAAAAGTTAAGATAATCCTCAGAGCATAAATTTTTAATACTTTCATAGAGCCTGCCGTCGGTTAACGGTCCGGTTGCAACGATTGTATATTCATCAGGGTTAATATCCGCAACCTCTTGATGTTTTACTATAATATTAGGATGACCTTTGATTTTTTCTGTTATATACGCTGAAAACAAATCACGGTCAACCGCCAAGGCACCGCCTGCCGGTACCTGACACTTTAAAGCTGCCTCAACACACAGTGAGCCAAGACAGGACATTTCCCATTTTAAAAGACCTGCAGCCGAATTCAGCCGTTTGGCTTTAAGGGAATTTGAGCAAATAAGCTCAGCAAAGCCTTCTGATTTGTGTGCCGGTGAAAATTTTTGCGGCTTCATTTCAAAAAGTTCAACCTCTAAACCGAGATTTGCCAGAAAATATGCCGCCTCTGTACCTGCTAAACCGGCACCTAATACCTTAATCTTCATTTACTTCTTCCACAGTTTTAGTAGATTTCTTGCGGGTAACCGCCTTTTCGAAACCGCAATTTTCAGTCATACAGTGCAGCTTACCCTTACCCTTAAATAGGGTCTTTCCGCACATAGGACAACTATCAGCGGTCGGCTCATCCCATGTCATAAACTTACAACTTGGAAAGCTGCCGCAGCCGTAAAACTTTTTACCCTTTTTAGTGCTTCTTTGAACAAGCTTACTGTCACAGACAGGACAAGAGCCCTTGACATCGCCGGTTAAAGGCTTTGTATTTTTACATTCAGGATAACCGGGACAAGCTAAAAACTTACCGAATCGACCATTTTTAACGACCATTTTTCTGCCGCAAAGCTCACAAATCACATCGGTTTCCTCATCAGGGACCTTAACTCGCTGTCCGTCCATATCTTTTTCGGCAGTCTTTAATGTTTTTGCCAAGCCGTCATAGAATTTTCTTATTGTTTCAACCCATTCCAAAGAGCCGTCACCAATTAAGTCAAGCTCCTCTTCCATACCGGCAGTAAACTTAATATCAACAATCTTCGGAAAATGCTCACACATAATATCGGTAACTGCCTCACCTAAAGCGGTAGGTGCATAGGCCTTACTGATTTTAGTTACATAATCACGCTGTTCAATATTGGATACTATCGGAGCATAAGTAGCAGGACGTCCGATACCGTTTTCATCCAGAGCCTTAGTTAAGGTTGCATAGTTATAGCGTACAGGCGGCTGAGTAAAGTGCTGCTCACTTTTAACTCCGTTAACACCGTCAGTCTTTAATACATCACCGACTGAAAGCTTCGGAATTGCACTGTTTTCCTCCTCTTCATCGTGTGACTCGGTGTAAAGCGCTGTATAGCCGTCAAACTTCACTTTGTATCCGCTTGACTTAAATAGATAACCGTTATTTTGGATATCAACCGAAACAGTTTCCTGCAAGCAGGCAGACATTAAGGAAGCAACAAAGCGCTCCCAAACAAGCTTATAAAGCTTATACTGCTCTGCAGTAAGGGAGGATTTAACCGACTCGGGAGTAATATCAACCGAAGTAGGTCTGATTGCCTCGTGAGCATCTTGAGTGCCCTTTTTAGCCTTAAAATAGCGAGGCTTTGAAGGATTATACTGGCTGCCGAAACGGTTTTCAATGAATTCCTTAGTAGCGGCACGTGCCTCCTCAGAAATACGAAGTGAGTCGGTTCTCATATAGGTAATAAGACCAATGCTGCCTTTTGCTTCAATTTCAACACCCTCATAAAGCTGCTGAGCGATACGCATTGTACGTTTACCGTCATAGCCTAAACGGCGTGAAGCCTCCTGCTGCATTGTAGATGTATTAAAGGGAGGAGCAGGCTGCTTTGTTCTGGTTCCGTTTTTGACATTGGTAACGGTAAACTCTCCTGCCATAACCTTATCTAATATTTCGGTTGCCACAGCTTCATTCGGTATTTCAATCTTTTTACCGTCGGCAGTGCCGTAAAGCTTAGCAACAAACTTCTTTCTGTCCTTAACCAGCTTAGCGTCGATAGTCCAATATTCCTCAGGAATAAAGGCCCTGATTTCCTTTTCACGGTCAACTATTAAACGAAGTGCTACCGACTGAACACGTCCGGCAGATAAGCCTCTCTTAACCTTTTTCCATAAAAAGGGGCTTATCTTATAACCTACAAGTCGGTCTAAAACACGTCGAGCCTGCTGAGCATCAACAAGGTCAATATCAACACGGCGAGGATTACTCATACCTGCTGTAACGCCGGATTTTGTGATTTCATTAAAAACGACACGGTTTTCCTCAGCTAAATCAAGACCCAAAACATGTGCTAAATGCCAGGAAATAGCCTCACCCTCACGGTCCGGGTCAGTTGCGAGATACACAAACTCGCTGTTAGACGCTAAATCCTTTAGCTTTTTTATAATATCCTTTTTATTTGCGAGATTTTGATATTTAGGTTTAAAATCGTGTTCAATATCAATACCCATTGATGACTTTGGTAAATCTCTTACATGGCCGGTACAACCGACAACCTCAAACTCCGAACCTAAATACTTCTGAACGGTTTTTGCCTTTGACGGAGACTCTAAAATAACTAGCTTGGACAAAAAAATCACTCTTTCGTGTATATTAAAAATTTAATTTTACTATTTTAAGCGGTATCTACCGCCGGGTAATGCCTCAATAAAACCGCAAATTTCAAGCTCAGTCACTGCGCCTAAAACAGTACCTGCCGAAAGTTGTGAATTTTCAATAGCATCATCCGATGTGAAACAATCTGAAAATGCTTCAAACACCTTTAATACCTCAATGGCATCATCACTTAACATAGCCTTATCGAGCTTTGCACAAACCCTTTGCTCACCGGGCCCTACAGTTTCGGTAATTACGTCTTCTTTTCCTTCTTCAAGCTGTGGCTTTACAGAAATATTAACCGGAGTTTTACGTACAGGCGAATGTATTTTATCCGGATAAATGTAACGGTATTCATTGATAATATCGTTAACATTTAAAAGCGGTCTTGCACCGTCAGCAATCAAACGGTTGGAGCCTTCATACTGAGGTAAGGTAGGACTTCCCGGTATTACAAAAACATCTCTGCCTTGCTCTGCCGCGTGACGCGCTGTAATCAAGGTGCCGCTTTTAATACTGCCCTCCAAGACCACAATTCCATTAGAAAGACCCGACATTATACGGTTTCTTTGAGGAAATGAGCCCCTGGTAGCACCGCAAAACGGCGGATACTCTGACACTAGGCAACCGTAATTTGTAATTGTCTCACGAAGCTTAGCATTTACCTTTAAATAGTCTGCCTCAATTCCACAACCTAAAACACCGATTGTATAGCCTCCTGCTTCAATTGCACCGTTATGAGCCGCACTGTCACCGCCGACGGCGCCACCTGAAACAACAGTAAATCCACAAGCAGCCAAGGTATTTGCAATAACCCTGCCGCAGCCGGCACCGTAATCCGAAATCTTACGCGGACCGACAATTGCTACAGTCGGGTTACCGTTAAAATCGTATCTCGAGCCCTTAACATACAAAACTGCAGGTGGATCAGGAATATTCAAAAGACGCTCAGGGTAAGTTGAATCCTCAGGTGTAATAATATTTATTCCCAAAGAATTTGAATCTTTAATGATTTTAGCAATTTCTTTTCTAGGAACCTTATGTAGCTTAGCTATTTGATTTTTTGACAAATGACAGCGGGCAATTTTCTCGCTGTCGGGTGCCTTGTAGAAACTTTCGGCATTACCGTATTGCGAAATCACTCTGCCGACTGCAGAATTGCCGTAACCTAAAACCTGCTGCAACCAAATCCAATATTCTATGCCCATTATTCTACCTCACTGCGGGTCATTTCCCACATAATCACTGAGGCTGCGGCCGCGGCATTAAGTGACTCGGCTCTGCCCTGCATTGTGATGGTAATTCTACGGTCACAATGCTTAATTGCAATATCGGTTAAGCCGTTTGCCTCATTGCCTATAAGCACTGCACAGTTCCCACTGAAATCGGTTTTTGTAACATCACAATCAGCATCACCTACAACCGAGGCAAATAACTTAAATCCTTTACCCTTAAAAGCTTGTAAAGTTTTTGAAATATCGTCAGCTGAAATTACAGGTAGCCTTAAAAGTGCACCCATCCCTGCACGTTGAGCCTTTGGCGAAAACGGGTCACAGCTTTTATTTAATACAACCAATCCCGAAATTCCAAATGCCTCAGCAGTACGGGCAATTGTTCCCAAATTTGCAGGGTCTTGAGTGTTTTCGAGCACAATATAACGACCGTTTACAATATCGTCAACCGTCTTTTTCTCAGGCATTTTAACAACGCACATAACACCCTGCGGAGAAACGGTATCACTGATATACGAGAAAAGACTTTCCGGCACTTTAACAATTACTTGAGCACTTTTTATCAAAGCCTTCAGCCTGTCCGACTCATCAATACTGTCACAAATTATAAGTGTATCAATAGTATAGCCGTTTAATGCGGCATCAGCCGAAAGGCGCAGACCCTCAAGCACAAACGTGCCGGTCTGCTTGCGTTCTTTAGCGGAAGTAAGTAGCTTTTTAACCGATTTTATCAGCTTATTCTCTTTACTTGTAATAACAGAATATTCCACACTTACCACCCTTTTGACGCACTTTTATCATAAACGACAGCACTATCGCATATTAACTCATAATATTCTATGATTATAGCAGAATTCAACTCCAAAATCAAGACTAAATAAAACATTATAATGTAAAAAGAAAATGACCGCACCAGAAAAGTGCGGTCAAGAAGTATTAAAATCAAACAAATTTATGGCATTGCACTAAATAAGCTTGCTGTTAATTAGCGAATAATCACTATTGATTATTCGCTTTTTCGGCAATAACCTTTTGTGCAATAAACGGAGGTGCTTCCTCATAACGTTCAAAATTAAACTCAAAGGAAGCTCTACCCTGTGCAATTGAACGCATAGCGGTCGGGAAATCACCCATTTCAGATGACGGAACTTCAGCCAAAATTTCCTGCTTTCTGCCATCACACGGATTCATACCCAAAACTCTGCCGCGACGCTTATTTATATCACCGATAACGTCACCCATAACATCATCCGGAACGATAACCTTTAATGTTCCGATAGGCTCCAACAATACAGGATTTGCATCCGGAATACCTGCCTTATAAGCAGCGGCCGCAGCCATTTTAAAGGACATTTCAGATGAGTCAACCGGATGATACGAGCCATCAACCAAGGTAGCTTTAAGTCCAACAACGGGATATCCTGCTAAGGTACCCTTCTTAACGCACTCACGAAGACCTGCTTCAACTGCCGGGAAGAAGTTCTTGGGTACAGAACCGCCGAATACATTTTCCTCAAATACCATTTCAGTGCTATCACACGGTTCAAACTCAATCCAAACGTCACCGAACTGACCGTGTCCACCTGACTGCTTCTTATGTCTGCCCTGCACCTTAACCTTTTTACGTATCGTTTCACGGTAAGCAACCTTAGGTGTTTCAAGGTTAATCTCAACGCCGAATTTATTTTTTAATTTAGAAGAAACAACATCCAAATGCTGTTCACCGAGACCTGACAACACAAGTTCTCTTGTTTCCTTATCGGTACCGAAGCTCAAGGTCGGGTCCTCCTCGCAAAGACGAGCAAGTCCGTTGGAAACCTTTTCCTCCTCACCCTTTTTAAGCACCTTAACTGCCATAGATAAGCAGGCCTTCGGGAACTCAGCACTGACTATTTCAACGGTAGAACCTGCCGCACAAAGCGTATCACCTGTCTTGACATTTCCAAGCTTTGCAACCGAGCCGATATCACCGGCATTTATAACGTCAGCATCCTCCTGCTTACCTGCTTTGAGCCACATAATCTTACCAAGCTTTTCTTCATCACCAGTACGCATATTAACAAGCTTTGCATCAGACTTAATGCTGCCGTTAATTACCTTGAAGTAGGATAGCTTGCCTACAAACGGGTCGGCAATTGTTTTAAACACAACTGCTGCTGCAGGTGCCGCCGGATTACAGTTAGCAGTTCCCAATGCGTCACCGTTTTTAATCTTATATTCACGGTCAACGGCAGAGGGTGCAATGTCAGCCAGAATATCAAGTGCAATACCCACACCGGCACCGGTTTGGTTAACACCGCCGAATACCGGACAGATATCACCCGAAACCATACCTTTTTTGAGTGCTTGTTTAATTTCATCAGCGGTAAACTCCTCACCGCCAAAATATTTTTCCATTAAAGCTTCGTCAACTGATGCTACTGCCTCGAGCATAACATCACGCATATTGGTGATATCGTCACATTGCGGCATTTCAGTTTCAGTATATCTTACGCCGTCACACTTATAAGCCTTACCACTAATTAAATCAACATATGCTATAACCGTCTCACCTTCTACATACGGAATAACAACAGGGCAGATTACAGCACCGTAATGAGCGGTTAATGTAGAAATAACACGATAAAAATATGCACGCGGAGAATCAAGCTTTCCGATAAAGAACGACACAGGTACACCCGCAGCTCTTGCCTGGTCAAAATTAATCTGTGCACCTACATTAAGACCTGATTTACCCGAAAGCACAATTACTGCACTATCAGCTGCAGTTAAAGCCTCACTTACACCACCGGCAAAATCAAAAAGACCGGGTGCATCGATTAAATTTATTTTATTATCCTTATATTCAAGCTGATAAACAGCGGTCGATACCGAAACACTGCGTTTCTTTTCTTCTGTATCAAAGTCCATAACGGCAGTACCGTCTGAGGTTTTGCCTATACGGTCGGTTAAGCCTGCGGCAAAAAGAATTGAATCGGCCAAAGTCGTTTTGCCGGACGAGCCGTGACCTAATAACGCAATACTTTTGATTTTCGCAATATCATACTGTTTCATTTGAAGACCATCCTCTTTGAAAATAGTAATATATAGATATAATATATTCTAAAGCAATAAAACGTTATGCAAATTATACAAAAATTATACAATTATTTTAACATTTTTATTTCCTTTTAATAAGTATATCACACTATATTCGCGATTTCAAGTGGTTATTGTAATAAATTATACTTAAATATACATATTTTTACCACTATAAAAAAAGACACCTGAAGCATCAGGTGTCGGAATCACATATTATAAAAGCTAATTATTCGATTGTTTAAACAAATTTACAAACTGTGCGGATGAGGCCATACATACATGCTCTTTACCTGCTATAATAACATGGTCTAACAACCTTATATTAACATTAGCAAGCATTTTAATAATCTCATTTGTACTTATAACATCATCACGAGACGGCAACGCCACGCCATTAGGGTGATTATGTGCTAAGATAATGCCAACAGTCATCGGATGCATTAAGGCAATTTCGATTAGTCTGCGGCAGTTGAAGACACAGCTTGAAGAATCTCCCTCGCAAACCTGTTCAAAGCATAAAACCTTACAGGATGCATCAAGACATATTGCCATAACACGCTCGTTTAAAATACCCGAATAATAATTAATCAAAAACTCTACAGTCTTATCAGTTGTATCGAGCCTCTGACCGAGCTCAGAGCTTTTACAGTATTCATGAAATAGCGGCAAAATCATTCTTATTAACGTAACCGAATTCATAGTTACACCATCAACCGCCAGAAGACGATCCTCACTTGCCTCAAACACACCTGAAAGCGAACCAAAGGTATCAATCAGCCGGTGAGCTAAAGGATTTGTATCACGCCGAGGTACTGAATAATACAAAAGTAATTCCAAAATTTCATGCTCGTGCATACCCTTAAAGCCGGTCTCGGAAAACCTTTTTCTCATACGCTTACGGTGGTCTTTGTGAACATTCTCACTCTTATCAGTTTTAGGTTCAGCCTTAGCCGATTTCTTTAACTTTTCTTTCATAATACTTTCCCAAATCCAATTTAAAATACAATTTATAAAGCTTTAACCGGTCGCTCAGCTGAGTGCAAATTTCTGCAATTGCAATGCCGCCTAAAATGTCAACAAATAAATGCTGCTTAACTAAAACAACCGAGAAGAAAACAAGCACCGCCATTACCACCGAAATAATCTTAT
>CAJGBX010000022.1 GCA_904501685.1 Clostridiaceae bacterium | reverse complement strand
TTGTCTTTACATTTTTGAATCCGGCAAAAATCACTGCTGCCAACAACGCTTACGGTCACCGACTTGACGGTGTGAAAATTTTCATTGATGTTGGTCACGGCGGTACCGATAGCGGAGCATCCGGTTCGAATCCAAAATATAATGAAGCAGTTTTAAACTTAATACTTGCTAAGAAGCTTAAAACTGAATTGGAATCAATTGGTGCAACTGTTATAATGTCACGCGAGGATAATTCGAGCGGCGGTAAAGAACAAGCCGAGGATAAAAAGAAAATGTTGCGACAATATAAACCGGATTACTGTATTGCAATACATAGAAATGCCTCAGGAAGTAAAGCACAAGGGTTTATGTCATACCATTTTAACGCCTTCTCATCAGATGCTGCAAAAATGGTATACAATGCCACTGAAAACGGAACATATAAATATCTAGATAAGGACGGTAATCCTGCCGAAAGAGATTATCTGTATATCAAGGATAAGTGGTACGGCACAAAATGGCATGTTTATTACATGGGACGGCAAACCGACTGCCCTGTTGTTTTAACCGAAAACGGCTTTATGACCAACGTAAAGGAATACAGTGATATGATTAAAGATGACTTTAATCAAAGCTGTGCCGTTGCACTGGCCCAAGGCATTGTAGACTATTTCAAATCAATTCAATAACATCACAAGAACCCAATCAGCCTATGCTTGATTGGGTTCTCAATTTAAATATATGTCTTTTCAAGCTCCTTTTTAAGATGTGCTATTATACGTTTTTCCAAACGGGAAATATAGCTTTGTGAAATCCCCAATATATCGGCTACCTGCTTTTGCGTATGCTCTTGTCTACCGTTAAGTCCAAAACGCATACTCATAATCTCACGCTCTCGGTCATTAAGCTTGGATATATACATATTAAGCAACCGACGTTCGTCCTCCTGCTCTACTCTACCGCCTACCTCATTACCGTCGCTTCCCAGAACATCCGACAGCAATAGCTCATTTCCGTCCCAATCGACATTCAGCGGCTCGTCAATTGAAATTTCAGTTTTTAACACAGTGGTCTTTCGCATATACATCAAAATCTCATTTTCAATGCAACGTGAGGCATAGGTTGCAAGCTTTATATTCCTCTCAGGACAAAAGGTATTGACCGCCTTTATAAGACCAATTGTACCTATTGAAATTAAATCCTCGGTGTTGGCACCTGCCGCATCAAACTTACGCGCTATATATACCACAAGTCTTAAATTATGTACTATAAGCTTTTCACGTGCATATTCACATTTTTCGGTATTAAGCAGCTGCAGGATCTTGGACTCCTCCTCAGTGCTTAACGGAGGCGGTAAGGTTTCGGGTCCGTTTATATAGTAGGATGAGTTTATCAATCCGAGCTTTTTTAAAATATTTTTTATAATAAGGCTTAATTTTGTGCTGACAATTTTCATAATATACCCCTTCGGCTGACTCTCATCAGCTAATAGTTTAATGCCTCAGGCGGAATTACAACCGAATAAGCATCCGATAGCTTTGTGTCGCTTATTACCGCAACCGGCTTGCCGATAATATGTGTCTTTTTTCCATTACTAACCCTTAAGCAATTTATTTTTACCGCCGGCATTATACATTCACCTGATACGGTTTTTATAGGCATCAGCCGTAAGCTTTTGCTGATAACAGTGTCATTTGGCGGTTGTAAGGACAGTAATGTCGACACATTTTGTTCACCAAAAAGTAAAGTAGCGGTCAGTTTATCAATTATTATTACTACACTGCTGCTAAAGCCGTCAGACAGAGTGTGCCCCGAATCGACAAGTGCAGTCGCATCTGCACTTCTTTTACCAAACCGCAGATTTACCGGAACCATTGAAGCTGTCTCAGCTTCCCGGCCTGTTAGCTTTTTATATATTACAATTACAACGTAAAAAATGAATGACAGTGTTATCAGCACTAATGGTGAAATATCAAAATACACAATACCGTTATTTACTGACATTGCCTTTGGTTTAAGAAGCATCCATATGCCTGCCATACCGCCGGCATAAATAAATGATACGGCATATAAAACAAATATACACCTTAAAAAGCGTCGTAAATTTTTAAAGCCGAAGGCAATAACTACCGCAGTAATCGAGGATGATAATCTTAGCAACAGTCCAAACCAAAAACCTAACGGCGGTAAAAATATGTAAAGCGAAAACAAAGCCGCCGAAAATGCGGCTAATATTTTTCGCCAAAGCTTAACTTCAATTCGCGTCAAGTATGCCGAGGCACTGATTATTATATAATCAACCACTGTGTTTAAAAACAGCAGCACATCTACATAAACCGTCAACCTAACCACAACCTTTATGACATTATACAATTTAAGGCGGGTCGAATTATGTCACAGTGTGGTAGGACTCAAAATAATTTTTTAAAATAACAATGAAAAGGCTAAACCTACTAACACTGCTGCCGAAAAGAATGCACAAAGTAACCAAACAAGCTTACGGTTATTCTTTTTCTTTTGCTCCCTGTAACGTAAAAAGCCTACCCTTTCTGAACCTTGTTCGTTTTCAAAATAGCAGCTTATTACCCTTTTTGCCTCATTTTCAAGCTTCAAATCATCAAAATCAACATTATTTTTAACAAAAAATAATGCCTTTTCAAAATAATCACTACCGGTTTCATTAACCTCTATTATTCTTTTATTAACACCTCTAAGCATACCGTTTCTCCTTGTAATTTAATTGTTAACGGTATTTTTGACAGATAAATTATAATCCATTCCTTGTCAAGGAAAATTTTTGAAAATTTCAAGAATAATACGGTTTGTAAAGCTCGGTTTACATAAAAAATGTTGATAACTCTGTGGATAAGTAGGAAAACTCTTGATTTGAGTGCCTTTTTCTTTCTTTGGTTACATTTTTCACGAAATTATGTAACTATACATAATGTATAATCGACATTATTTTACTTGACAAATAGTATTTGCCAAGTTATCGATAATAATGTATAATTACCTTAAAGGAAGTGATATTAAAGATGTCAAATTATAATCCTGAGGTCACTCAAAAAGGCAATAATATTGAAATTTGCAAGGTTAAGCACTTTAAACTTAAAGAAACACTTGATTGCGGTCAGGCGTTCCGTTGGAGCGAGATTGATGAAAACACTTGGGTTGGTATTGCTAACAACCGCAGGCTTGTTATCGGCTTAAATAACGGAGTAATTACGCTATATGATTGTACAATGGAGGAATATGAGCGTATCTGGCGAAAATATTTTGACATCGACCGTGACTACGGTGCAATAATTGATATCATTTCGAAAAATGAAGTATTAAAAAAAGCCGCAGAGCAAAACTACGGCATAAGAATACTAAGGCAGGACAAATGGGAAACACTTTGCTCTTTTATTATTTCACAAAACAACAATATACCGAGAATAAAGGGTATAATTGAACGTCTTTGCGAAGGCTTTGGAGATGCTTTAGAGGGTGGTGGCTACACCTTCCCTTCAGCCGAAAAAATTGCTGAATTAGAGCCTATGGATTTAGCACCGATCAGGTCAGGCTTCAGAGCGAGGTACATAATTGACGGTGCAAGAAAATTTGTAACCGGCGGAATTGACTTAAAGTTAATAGAAACTGCCGATATTGATATCGCCAGAGCCGAGCTTATGAAAATCACCGGTGTTGGTGTCAAGGTTGCCGACTGCACTCTGCTTTTCGGCTTTAACCGAATTGACGCATTGCCAAAGGATGTTTGGATAAAACGAGCTATTGAGCAGTATTTTGACGGAAAATTCCCCGAATGTGCTCGCGGTTATGAGGGCATCGCACAGCAGTATTTATTTAACTATATAAGATTACAAAACACATAAAAAAACAAGCCAAAAGCATAGCTTTTGGCTTGTTTTTTATTCAACCTCTCTGGTAGTTAAAAATGCTATTGTACGTTCAACCGAGTCCTTAGAATTACCCCAATCTTCGCTACCGTTACTGCGATAGTCAAACATATCGGCAAAGTGCTGCAGGTCCCCTGCAAGCTCAACCAAATAACCCTCGCAAAGCTTTTCGGTCATTTTGATAAATTCCCTGCGGTTTTTCTTTGAAATATTATCCGAAGCCGCAACTAAATCCTTACAATGCTCTAAGCAGATAAAGGGTTGCTCTGAATAAAGATTGCGAAACTCCTTTTCCTTTTCCCAAAGCAGGCAGACGTTTGCCACAATATGCTCCATATTACGGTTTAATTTATTACAAACAAAGCAGCTTTTTTGCCTGGTCTCTCCCTTTTTAACCTTTGCCGATTTTGAAACGCCGTCTGAGGCTATCTGTGCTAAATGGCTTTTAAGCATTAAAGCAATTGTAAGCTTTCTGCTGTTTTTTAGCATTTGCTCATAGTGACGAGAGCAAAAGCCTACCTTATTTGTTTCAATTCTCACATCCGGCTCCATCATAGCAGCACCGGTAATATAGGTGACTGAACGCTCCTCTAACATATTACGAAGTCGGCACACAGGACAGCCATCTTTAGGTTCAAACACATCACTTATAGGTATACTCGTAATATCGTCACGCATAAAATTTCACCTCAAATATCGTTTTTAATTAAATCCTCAAAGGTTTCTCGCTTAATAATCAATCGCGACTCACCGTTATTAACCATTACCGCGGCCGGACGGCACAAGCGGTTATAATTACTTGCCATTGAATAGTTATACGCACCGGTAGTAAGTACCGCCATAATATCGCCAACCTGAGGGGGTTGCATAGGTGCATTTTCTTGTATCAAATCTCCACTTTCACAACATTTACCGGCAACAGTACCGATAAAGCTTTTAGGCTCGGTATATTTATTGGCAATTTCAATATCATACTCGGCCTGATAAAGTGCATAACGGGGATTATCAGCCATACCTCCGTCAATTGCGACATAGGTACGCACATCCTTGATAGTCTTAACTGCACCGACCGTATAAAGAGTTACGCCGGCCTCACCAAC
Organism: Clostridiaceae bacterium; assembly: GCA_904501685.1. GTDB lineage: Bacteria > Bacillota > Clostridia > Oscillospirales > Acutalibacteraceae > UMGS172. The sequence goes on along the minus strand of CAJGBX010000022.1, from coordinate 10,715 downwards.
AATCGAACGGCCCGGTTCAATATAAATTTTAGGAATTGGGAAGTTTAATCTTTCAGAAGCCTCTTTAAGTGCCTTAGACACCTTTTCCATAAACACCTTAAATGGTAATGCACCGTCGGTTTCGACATATTTTACACCAAAGCCGCCACCTAAATCAAGCTCGCTGACCGTAATTCCGCTTTTTGCACGAAAATCATTCATAAAGCTTAACATTATCACAGCGGCATCACAAAACGGCTCTGTCTCGAAAATCTGTGAGCCGATATGACAGTCAAAACCCAAAAGATTTATGCTTTTACACTCTGCCGCCTTTAAGGCTATCTCCATAGCCTCGCCGTTTTCGAGAGCAAAGCCAAACTTCGAGTCAATCTGTCCGGTGCGGATATAATCATGTGTATGACAGTCAACACCCGGCTTGATTCTAAGCATTATATTAGCCTTTAAGTTTAACTCAGTGGCAATTTTTTCAATATTAACAAGCTCAGTTGAATTATCAACAATAATACGTCCTACACCGGATTTTAGAGCATATTCCAATTCCTCAGGTGTTTTGTTATTGCCGTGAAACATTATATTTTCAGGATTAAAGCCAACCGACAACGCAGTATAAAGCTCACCGCCTGAGACAACGTCACAGCCTAAGCCCTCACTACCTACTATACGGTACATTTCCTTGCAGGAAAAGGCTTTACTGGCATACATTACCATACCGTTACCACTGTAGTATTCATCAATTGACGCCTTAAACTCACGGCAGTTTTTCCTGATAAGTGCTTCATCAAACACATAAAGCGGTGTAGCATACTGCTTGGCTAAAGCCACACAATCAGCACCGCCGACCGTCATATTACCTAAAGCATTTACTCCAATGCTTTCACTAATCATATTTATCCCTCATTTATTTCGTCTAAAATGCCTCTTATCACGTCGGCACCCTCACCGTTTTCGGCTGAAAACGGTATCATCGGCACATCACCGACGAAGCTCATACAAGACTTTAGCATTTCTAAATTTTCAGCGCGTTCCTTTGACTTCAATTTATCAATTTTAGTCAGCACAATAACAAACGGAAATCTGTTGTCGTTAAGGAAATGCAGCATATCAATATCATCCTTAGTCGGCTTATGACGGGAATCAATCAACTGAAATACAAGCTTTATATCACGCCCGCTTGAAAAATAACCCTCCATAAGCTCACCCCACCGCTGACGTTCAAGGAATGAAACCTTGGCAAAGCCATAGCCCGGAAGGTCAGCTAAGCGAACATTCTCGCATTTAAAAAAGTTTACCGTTGCGGTTTTACCCGGTTTATTACTCGTTCTTGCAAAAGATTTACGATTGAAAACCTTATTAATAAGCGAGGATTTTCCGACGTTACTGTGACCGGAAAAACAAACCTCCGGCATATCGGACGGAATAAGACCCTTAGCGGTCCCGCAGGAGGTCTCAAACTCGGCTTTGTTATAGTTCATTTTTTCACCTCTTAATTATGCATTGCGGTTGTATTATTATTGTTTATCGCCAAATTATAAAGCATCGACTGAGTCTGTTCCTTTTTAGTCGGCATTGATACCAAAACCTCCGGCAAAAGCTCGTCAATTGTTTCTACCGCACGGAATTCAACATTTTCCTTAACAATATCGTCAACCTCATCTAAATTCGGCAAATTTTCGATAGGTATCAACACTTTTTTAATACCGTTTCGGTATGCCGCCATAGACTTTTCCTTAAGTCCGCCAATCGGCATAACACGACCGCGTAATGTGACCTCACCGGTCATAGCAATATCGCGGCGAACAGGAGTACCTGTCAAGGCCGAAACAATAGCAGTAACCATTGTAACACCTGCCGACGGACCGTCCTTCGGCACTGCGGCCTCAGGTGCATGGATATGAATATCCAAATTCTTGTAGAAATCCTTATCAATACCGAACATTTCGGCACGGCTTCTGACACAGGTTATAGCAGTATGTGCCGATTCTCTCATAACATCACCAAGCGAGCCGGTCAGCTCAAGCTTACCGGTACCGGGTACCGACGCTACCTCTATTTGCAACAGCTCACCGCCGACGCTAGTCCAAGCCAAGCCGTTAACAAGACCTATTTCATCTCGTTTTTGCAAAACATCCGGCTTATACTTTTCGGTGCCGAGTATATCGTGAAGTGTAGCCGAGGTAACCCTTACCTTGTCCTCGCCCGAGACAATTTTTGCTGCAGCCTTTCGGCAAACCGTAGCAATTGTACGGTCAAGACGGCGGACACCGGCCTCCCGTGTATAAGCATCTATCAGTTTATATAACGCCTCGTCAGTAAATTTTAGCTGAGATGCATTCAACCCGACTGATTTGACCTGCTTTTTCACCAAATGACGTTTTGCAATTTGGAATTTTTCCTCACGTGTATAGCTGCCGAGCTCAATAAGCTCCATTCTATCCAACAACGGTCCCGGAATCTCACCGGCATCATTAGCGGTTGTAATAAACAGTGTACGGCTTAAATCAAACGGCATATCGACATAATGGTCAAAGAAGGTGCCGTTCTGCTCACTGTCCAAAATCTCAAGCATAGCCGACGACGGGTCACCCTTATATGACGAACCGAGTTTATCGATTTCATCAAGCAGAATTACTGCATTTGAGCTGCCTGCCTGCTTTACTGCATTTATAATTCTACCCGGCATTGCACCGATATAGGTTTTACGGTGACCGCGAATTTCAGCTTCGTCACCGACACCGCCTAAGGCAACACGTGCATATTTTTTACCCATACACTCGGCAACCGATTTAACAATCGAGGTTTTACCGACACCCGGAGGTCCTACAAGACAAATAATCTGCCCCTTAGCATCGGGAACAAGAGTATGTACTGCCAAAAGCTCAATAATTCTTTCCTTTACCTTTTTTAGTCCGTAATGCTCGCGGTCAAGGATTTTTTGAGCCTTAGCCAAATCAATTTTCCCCTCGGTATAAATACCCCAAGGTAAAGAAAGACAGGTGTCAATATAATTCAATACAACGGTTGCCTCATGTGAGCCGGAAGGCATCTTCTGATAACGGTCAACCTCTTCACGAAGTCTTTTCTTCACCTCACCGGAAGCCTTTAATTCATCAATTAATCGGTAGTATTTCTCACATTCCTCTTCGGGGCCCTCGTTACCGTAAAGTTCCTCGTTAATAACCTTTAACTGTTCACGAAGATAATACTCTCGCTGATTTTGGTCAATACTGCCTCTGACTTTTTCGTTGATTTTGGCGTCAATTGCCATAATTTCCTTTTCACGCTTAAGCAAAGTTATAACCAGCTTCAAACGCTTTTTAGGGTTAAGCTGCTCCAAAATATACTGCTTATCGTCATAGTCAACCGGCAAATTGTGTGTGATAAAGTCAGCTAAATGACCTATATCCTCGCTAGCCACAACCTCCATAATTACATCGGGCGCAATTTTCGGTACAGTATGAGCGTAGCTGTCAAAGGCCGACTTTGCATTACGCAAAAGTGCCTCATTATAAAGTGCTCTACCCTTAACCGGCTCCTCTGTAATACGAACGATGTCCGAATACAAAGCCGGTTCTGTATTTGTAATATGCTTTAATTCGGCACGGTAGCAGCCCTCGACAAGCACACGGACAACATCACCCTGAACACGTGCAATCTGACGGATTTTAGCCACACAGCCAACAGTGTAGAGGTCCTTTTCCTGCGGTTCCTCAACGGCAATATCACGCTGAGTAACAAGAAAAATACGACGGTTTGCCGCCATTGCGATATTAAGTGACTCTATCGACTTTTTGCGTACAACATCAAAATGAACAACGGTTTTAGGGTAAACAACAATACCTCGCAAAGCCATTGTCGGTATATTAAAAATCGGTTCCAGATTATTTTGCATTAAATTAAAACATCCTTTTGAATATTAGTCATTTGATTATACTATACCTCCACCGATTTTGCAACAAATTAGTTATAAATTTTACGTTTTGGAAATATTTAAAATTACTTTTAATTAAGTGAAAACAAAATTCTTTAAAAGAAATGTTAGAAATCATCAACCTTACCAGTTAACAAAGCAACAAGAAAAGTAAGGCAAAAAAAGACAGCCGCTTAAAGCTGCTGTCCGAGATGGTAATTAAGTTGTCAAACTTTAGAGTCCACTTTTAAGGGTTGTGCATATCACTAAATTACCGGTAGTTACAATTTATAAAATATTACTTTTTCTCTATTGCCATTACCATATCAACACGTCTTTGATGGCGTCCGCCCTCAAAATCGGTATCAATAAACAAGTCAACCATTTCATTTGCAACGCCCGGACCTATAACACGACCGCCCAGGCAAAGAACATTGGAATCATTGTGAAGCCTTGTGTACTTTGCCGAAAACTGCTCGGAACAAGCAGCGGCACGAATACCGTTAACCTTATTTGCAGCCAATGACATACCGATACCTGTACCGCAAACCAAAATACCGAGCTTACATTCGCCCGAGGTAATAGCATCGGTAACCTTTAAAGCTATTTCGGGATAATCAACAGCCGCACCGTCAAAGCAGCCAAAATCCTTATAAGCTATACCTCGGTCAACAAGATGCGAAATTATAGCATTTTTAAGCTCATATCCGCCATGGTCACAGCCGATTGCCAAAACATCATTTTCAGTAAAATTCGCCATTTTTATTACTTCCTTTCACCCGATAAATCACCCTGCCTTGCCTTCAATTCACGCTCTGCCTGAGGCAAACGCAAATACAAAGGCAAGAGTTCATTTGCTCGGATTGTATCATTATTCAAAGCCTTTTCATAGCCGATTTTGGCTACACCGAAGGCTCTTTGCCATTTTAAATGCTCAGGAGCCGTCTGAAGCTTTAAGCCTCGGTCCTTTACAGCATTATAGAAAATATCCGCACCGTCACCAACTATTACAATTGGCTTTTCGCCAAAATCTTCAGCTTTTGCGGTAAGGTCTTGAAACACCTCATCAATCATCAACGCTCTATCTTCCGAAAGACGGGTCACAGTATCCCCCGAAACCTCAAAAAGAGCATTATAAACCTGATTGCAACGGGCATCCATACAAGCACATACTATTACGTTTTGACCCAATAGATTGTACGCCATAGCCTCCAATACCGAGACCGGAACGGTCGGAGTATCAAGGCCGGTTGCCAAGCCCTTGACGGCACTTATACCGATTCTGACCCCTGTAAACGAGCCAGGTCCCGAGGTTACGGCAATAACGTCAATATCCTCAACAGTCAGGCCCGAAAGTTTTAAAACCGATTCAAAGATAGGCAAAAGGGTTTGTGAATGTGTGGTTTTAAGATTTAAAAAATATTCAGCCTTTAGCTTGCCGTCCTCTATCAAAGCGACCGACACCGGAGATGCGGTACACTCAACACCTAAAACTCTCATTTAAAATTCTCAACCGTTATTTCGCGGTCATTCTCTCCTAAAGTTTTTATAGTTACAAGCACTGCATCTTCCGGTAAGGCAGAGGCAATATTCTCACTCCACTCAATTATAAGAATACCGCCCGATTCCATATACTCAAAATAACCGGTGGTATAAAGGTCCTCCCACCCGCTTATTCGGTACATATCAAAATGATATAAAGGCAGCCTTCCACCTAAGTACTCGTTAACAATTGCAAAGGTAGGAGAATTAACGTCACCCGTGTAGCCTAAGCCCTTGGCAAAGCCCGAGGTAAAGCAGGTTTTACCGGCACCAAGGTCACCTCGCATTGCAAAAACTGTACCGGCCTCGGTTTGTTTAGCTAATTTTTCGGCAAAGCCTTCTGTTTCTAAACGACTGTGAGTCACAACGGTGATTTTTGACATTTTCTCCCCTCCTTTAACACCTTTTTTCAAAGTATAACACATAATTTCAAAAATTTAAAGACTTTACTTGAACTTATTTTTATATTAGTTTATAATAATTTTAGAAATTTCGATTTTACCGAAGGGAATAGCCTATGAAAATAATATTTCGTCGCATTGCCGACTATATTCGTGAATGCGATAAGCTCTTATATATTCTTTGCATTATAACTACCCTTTTCGGCTGTGTAATGGTGCTTTCGACTACGTATAATTACTACGGTCAAAGCTTCGGTCAGTTTATCACTCAGCTCGGTGCGTTAGCGTTGGGTATTATAGCTATGATTGTCATAAGCAATTTTGACTACAGGCGTTTTTCAAAATTTTGGTTTATAATTGCGGCTATCGGTATTGTGCCGGTTATTTTGACTTTTTTCATCGGTTATGCTCCCGGTGTTACCGACGATAAGGCATGGCTTATGCTACCAGGAAACATCTCGTTTCAGCCATCCGAGCTGTTTAAAATCTGTTTTTGCATAACCTTTGGCTACCACTGCTATGTTTTAGGTGAAAGGGTCAAAAAATTCAGGTATATGCTGTTACTTTGCATACACGGTGCCATACCCGTTTTGCTAATACATTTTCAGGGTGACGACGGAAGTGCTCTTGTCTTTGCTTTAATGTTTGTCGGTATGATGTTTGCCGCCGGTGTAAAATTACGGTATTTTATCATTGCTCTGTCGGTAGCGGCAGTAGCACTGCCGTTTATTTATCTGTTTGTTATGAACCCCGACCAGCAGGCTCGTATTAATGCCTTGTTTTTCGGCACCGAAAGTGATTACTTAAAAACTCTTTACCAACAATACCGTGGCCGTGTGGCAATGGCTAACGGCGGTATATTCGGGCAAGGCTTGTTTAACGGAACCTTGGTGCAAGCCAGCGGTATTCCTTACGGATATAATGACTTTATTTTTACCGCTATCGGCGAAGAACTGGGTCTTATGGGATGTATTTTAACCCTTATGCTTTTAGCCGCAATATATATAAGAATTTTATATATCGGCTTTAGGTCGAACTCAAAATTAGGACTTGTTATCTGCACCGGAGTATTCACAATGCTTGCTTCTCAGACCATCATAAATGTCGGAATGTGCCTATGGCTTATACCGGTTATCGGTGTTACGTTGCCTCTGTTCAGCGCAGGCGGCACCTCACTTTTATGTACATATTTAGGACTTTCGGTGGTTATGAGCATAAAAATGCACAGCGATGAAGGTATAAACCACCTTCACCGCCTAAGACTAAATGATAATTAACCTTAACAAAACAAATTTACTATACTGTATATTAGCTCCTCGGTCGATGTCACTGCAAAGCCGAGGAGCTTTATTATACCCGAGCTATACTGCTTTACAAACTCCAAAACAGTTTCGCCTATTGTTATAACAGGCAGATAAAATTCCCTGCCGAAAACCGTAATATAATCCTTTGAGGTAATAGCAAACGCCGTCACCTCACGTCCGAAGGCATTATGCTCAACAACCGAATACACATAACCGCAGGCTATCAGTATAACGCTTATGCACATACATATAAACTCGGTTATCCAAAATGAACGTAAAAACAGCCTATGACGGCATAATATTTTTTTCAACATCCCATATTCCTTTTTATTGTTGCGAATTAAGTAAAACCGTCAACGACTGTCCTATAAGCTCGGCGGAATACTCCGCCTGCTCATAGGTATTGGCATCACTGCCGACCTCCAAAAGAATCGAGCCGGTTGTTAAATTTTGATTATACTTTGCCGATTTCAAAAGCATTGCACGTGCAAGCTGAGGATAATTGCTTTCAAAAACATTCTGAAGCTTGGTTGCAAGCCTTAAATTTTTTCGCCAGTCAGGGTGATTTGTAACACTGCCGGTCTGACTTCCCATAACCAGCATAACCTGTGCTGCCTCACGTCCGTTTAATACCACAACCGGTGCCACCTTGTCATTACCGCTTGTAACCGAATCACGGTGCACATCAATGGCTATTTTAATTGACGGATACTGCTTTAATGCATTTTTTACCGTCTGGGCTGAACGGTTATAGCTTCCCGAAAAGGCCGGCGAATCGTGTATTGTTTTATCGTGCACAACGGCGTAGCCTGAATTTTCCAACTGCTTGGCAATTATTTCTCCGATTCTTACCATATTTTCCTCAGGATTTCTGCTTCGAGGCTCATCGCGGTTGGTATAATATTCACTTTCGTCGTTCATAAAGGCCTCGGTGGTATGAGTATGGTATATTAAAATTTGCGGCTCCTCGGATTTAGTAACCTTGAAGTCCAGCGCACCTGAAAGGTCGGCGGCAATGTCGATTTCCTCACCCGATTTATTGTTTATATAAACATTATTATACTTGGTATTAGCTCCATAAGGTGACATCGACCTCTTGATTATATTACCCATTTTCTGCTCGGTTACCGCCACCGAAATCAGTGCTTCGGTATTCGGTGCTGCCGTAGGATTAAAGCTTTCGGTAATTATCTCACCGGTATCGGGTATTACTGTTTCTGTTTCAGAAAAGTTCAGCAGGTCTTCCAACATACCGTATGCCCCCTCGGGTGCGGTTGTCATTAATGAAAGCACCGCTATTTTACCGAAAAGACCGGTCACTCCGATTTTGAAGACACTGACCGTAACAAGACCTGCTACAACCAACGAGGTCGCAGCCATTATAAGCTTTTTAATATTATTCATACCCTGGTTTACCGCCGTAAAATATTATCAATAATTCATATGCGGTAAGAAATAGTTTTATACGCAAAACCTAAGTGCTTCAGGGTCAACGTCAGGATGAATCGCCAGGTTGAGAGAATATGCCAAAACCTGACCCGATTTTTCAATCATACGGTCAATATCTCTGGGCGTTACAATTAACGGGTCGTGCTCATGACGCGCCTCACCTGTTAAGTCATAGCAGAGTGTTGATGCGTCAACTACAGTCGGCACACCGACCGTAACACACTTTACGCCCAAGGTCTTTTCCGATAGCTCGGTACGGCTGTTACCTACACCCGAGCCAGGGGTTAAGCCGGTATTACTAAGTTGTACAGTGCGACCGAGACGTGACACCTCACGTGCGGCCAAAGCATCTACAATAATCATTACATCCGGCTTAAGTCTTCCAATTGCACCCTCTAAAATTTCTTTGGCATCCATTCCGGTTTGACCTGAAACGCCGGGACTTAAAACCGACACTGTACGCAGACCCTCAAGACCTAAGCGGTCAATCAGCTTCTTAGGTAAATGCCTTGTAGCCATTACGCCCTCTGCCGCTTTAGGTCCCAAAGCATCAGGTGTCACTGTTTTATTACCGATACCTACTACTAACACATCACCGTCTATTCGACCGATAAGTCCCCTGATTTCGGCAATTAACAGCTCAGTCAGCATTGGCAAGTCAAAAATATTGACATTCCGCTTGGTTTCCAGTGTAACATATTTACCCATAGGCTTGCCGATTTCATTAGCAGCTTGCTCGCTCAAAATTTCAACATTTGTAACTTCTATACCCTCAACATCATACTTGTGAACCGCAACCTCACGCTTCCGATTAACTCTGTCAGCGGCAAATTCGACCGCAATATCGGTTCTTATTCCCATCATTCAATACTCCTTTAAAGTTTACTTCATTCATTATCTTTTCTTGACCCTAACACAATATACTTTATAAATTATAAAAAACTTGCAATTTCATGAAAAAAAGTGTTGCAATTTGAAACACACAGTGGTATTATATACTCACTGTGGTTAAGTTTGTAATTTTACAAGCTTGCTAATTTTTTTATAGGAGGTGGAACTATGCCTAACATTAAGTCCGCCAAGAAACGCGTACTCATCGCTGAAGCTAACCACATGCGTAATAAGAGCCTTAACACCGCTCTTAAGACTGCTATCAAAAAGGCTGATGCTGCAATCACCGACAACGCCGCCGACAAGGCCGAGGTTGTAAAGGTTGCAGTAAAGAAAATCGATCAGGCTGTTTCTAAGGGTATTCTTCACAAGAACAATGCCGCAAGAAAGAAATCTCAGCTTATCGTTCGCCTTAACAAAGCTAACTAATTTGTCTTAACGCATGACGAAATAACGGCTACCGAATTTCTTCGGTAGCCTTTTTCGTTTTTATATGATTTTTTATCTTAAATTTCTTCCAACTTTTGCTTCCTTTTTTTAACCGATTTTTTCAGAGGTATATCGGTACGGAAAATCTCCTCACCGCGATAAGCGTCACATATTTTCTCAAATTCCTCAGGGCTGAGAGGCTTTTCACCGTTGACAGAATGTGATTGATAAAGGTCATTAATCAATTTTTCATATGCCGACGGTATCTTCATTTTATAGGTTATGAAAATTATTACACCCAAGGCAATTGCCAACACCGCACAAAGAATTGACGGAATTGCCATAATCCAAAAGTTTTTCATACCACCGTTTGCAATATCATTACGAACGCTTACATTGTAAAGTGTTGTAAATACTACTGCACAGTCAACACATCCTGTAATTGCAAACGGAATTGCCAACTTATAATGCAGCAAAAAATAGCTTGCAACCAATGAAAATACCGATGCCAACATTGTGAAAAGCTGAATACGGTTTTCATTATATTTGGCTAATTCAGTGGCATTTAAACCTTCTTTATATTCACTCATCCATACCAGATTACCTATCATCATTGTAAGGCAGGTAACAATAGCCGCTGCGGCAGCCAGCCAATAAATCACCGTTAACCACTTAGTCAAAGTATCAACCGCACTTCTTTCTCTGTTACCCTTAACGGCAAGCTCGGCATATATTCTGATATTGTAATTTCTCATCTTACTCAAATTTATCACCTTATGTAAAATAATATAA
>CAJGBX010000021.1 GCA_904501685.1 Clostridiaceae bacterium | reverse complement strand
ATAACCGACATACACGCTACAAGCACACCGATTGAAGCAATTGACATCAGTTTATTTAGCCATATATTCTTAAAACCGTTACCGATTAAATATCTTACGCTCGTCAGTTTCATAACAAACCTCCGTTCGCATTATCAGCAACAATACGTCCGTTTTCAATCATAATTACACGCTGACCGAAATCGCGCACAAGCTGATGCTCGTGTGTAACCATCAAAATCGTAGTGCCTCTTCGATTAATCTCAGTCAAAAGCTCAACTATTTCATAAGACATATTCGGGTCAACGTTACCTGTAGGCTCGTCTGCAATGATAAGGTTAGGCTTATTTACAAGTGCGCGTGCAAGACCTACACGCTGCTGTTCACCGCCTGAAAGCTCAGCGGGTTTACACCTTGCCTTCTCTGCTAAGCCTACCATATTAAGTGCGCGCGATACATTCTTTCTTATTTCCTGACGTGAAGCACCGACAACATGCATAGCAAATGCAACGTTTTCAAATACATTCATATTGGGAATAAGACGAAAATCCTGGAAAACAATACCCATAGTTCTGCGGAAAAACGGTACCTGTTTTCTTCTCATTTTAGTGAGCTTAAAACCGTTAACGGTAATTTCACCCGTATTCGGCTTTTCCTCACGCATTATTAACTTCATAAAGGTACTTTTACCGGCACCGGAGGGACCGACGAAAAAGACAAATTCACCTTTATTGATTCTTATATTAATGTCGTCAAGCGCATGAGTTCCGTTAGCATAGTTTTTCGACACGCCCTTAAACTCAATCAAAGGCTGAAGCGACGGCTTACGCTGACCGATTGAAAAATCCTTTTCTATATTAATCACTCTTTCTTAAAATTAAACCGTTATTAATACTTGACGGGATTAGCCCTTAGGTACTTCTTTACCATAAGAGCAATTTTAAAGATAATGGCATGGTCAAACTCACGCAAATCAAGCCCGGTGATTTTCTTAATCTTCTCTAATCTGTAAACAAGAGTGTTTCTGTGAACAAAAAGTTTTCTCGAGGTTTCAGAAACATTAAGATTATTCTCAAAAAACTTTTGAATTGTAAACAAGGTTTCCTGGTCAAGGCTCTCAATGGTTCCTCTTTTAAATACCTCTCTTAAAAAAGACTCACAAAGAGTTGTCGGCAAATGGTAAATAAGACGGGCAATACCCAAATTATCATAGCTGACAATTGCCTTCTCAGTATCAAAAACCTTACCAACCTCCAGTGCAACCTGAGCCTCTTTGAAGGAACGTGCAAGCTCCTTTAAGCTCTCGACTGTAGAGCCGATACCAACAACGGCATGTGTATAGTAAAATTCACTCGCCAAAGTATCAACAATAGAACCGGCTAAATTCTCAAGGTCACAAGACTCAATACCCGGCTTGGTTTCCTTAACCAAGGCAATATCTGTTTCGCTGATATTAATAATAAAATCCTTATTCTTATCTGGGAAAAGATTTTGAATAATATCAAACACCGAAATATCATTATTAGAGGTAACACGAATAAGGAAAACGGTACGTGCAACATCATTATTAAACCTTAATTCACGTGCCTTCAAATTAATATCGTTAGAAAGAATATTCTCTAAGATAACATTCTTAATAAAGTTGCCTCTATCATACTTCTCATCATAATAGAACTTAATATTAGAAAGAGAAATAGACAAAATCGTAGCATATTTTGTAGCCTGAGGGTCATTTCCTTCAACAAATAAAATATACTCCGCTCTTTGCGGTGTACCGAACATTTTATATGTATACTGACCCCTTACAAAAGATTCATTGATACCCGACCCGCCTGCAAACATAACCTCGTGAGTTTCACGTATTTTACCCAAATCACTACAGGCGATAACGGTATAGTTTTCATCAATAACACCAACAGTACGGTCGATAGCATCCTTTATCTGATGTATAACGCCTTGAAACAATCTATTTGACATTGTAAGTCCACCTCATTAACTTCCAATAATAGTGCATTCTACACACTATTATTTTACACAATTTGTAGTCATATTGCAAGAGGAAAATACAAAATATATAAAAAAAGTTACAAATTGATTACAAAACCAGTTATCTAAACTAACGATATAAAAAAAACCGCCGCAGTAAAACTGCGGCGGTAAAATTAAAATCAGTTAGTAACGGTCTTCTGTGTTGCCTTATCAAAGATATGAATCTTTCCGGGCTCAAGGGCAATCTTAATAGTATCGCCGGGATGAGCAGTAGAGGTAGGAGCAACACGTCCGTTGATGTTCTGGCCCTCGCAAACAGTGTAGAGATATTTCTCAGCACCCATAAGCTCAGTAACTTCAACATTAGCCTCAACAATACCATCGGGGAACTTCTCAAGGAGTTCTTCCTCATCATGAACATGCTCAGGACGGATACCGATGATAACCTCCTGGTCAATATAAGGCTTTAAGCAATCTTTCTTATTCTTCTCTGCAGGAAGCTTAATCTTATACTTAACACCGGAACGAGTCTTAGTATCCTCAGAGCCGAACTCTACGAAATAGGTTCCATCCTCTTCCAAAACCTTAGCATCGAGGAAGTTCATCTGCGGAGAACCGATAAATCCTGCAACGAAAGAGTTGCAAGGCATATCATAAAGATGCTGAGGTGTATCAACCTGCTGAACAATACCATCCTTCATAACTACGATTCTGGTACCCATTGTCATAGCTTCAGTCTGGTCGTGAGTAACGTAAATAAAGGTTGTGCCGAGTCTTAAGTGGAGCTTAGAAATCTCAGTACGCATCTGTGCACGGAGCTTAGCATCCAAGTTAGAAAGCGGCTCGTCAAGTAAGAATACCTTAGGCTCACGAACGATAGCACGGCCCAAAGCAACACGCTGACGCTGACCACCGGAAAGAGCAGCCGGCTTACGCTGTAAAAGATGCTCGATATCGAGGATACGTGCAGCTTCTTCAACTCTGCGCTTGATTTCCTCCTTCGGAGTCTTACGGAGCTTAAGACCGAATGCCATATTATCATAAACAGTCATATGAGGATAAAGAGCATAGTTCTGGAAAACCATTGCGATATCTCTATCCTTAGGTGCAACGTCATTAACAAGACGGTCGCCTATGTAGAGTTCACCGCCGCTGATTTCTTCAAGACCGGCAATCATACGAAGAGTTGTAGATTTACCGCAACCTGAAGGACCAACGAGAATAATAAACTCTTTGTCCTTGATTTCAAGGTTGACATTCTGAACAGCGAGAACGCCGCCAGGATACTTTTTACAAATGTTGCGCAGTGAAAGACTTGCCATTATTTTTCCTCCTAAAGAAGTGGGTTTTTTAATTTACTTAGATTATAGCAGATTGTTTATGGAATTTCTATACCCTAAATATCCAAACTTGATACAGTTATTTTATATGAAATGACAAATTTAATTGTATATTTGTAAAAAAATACATAAAACAGATGTGAATTTGTTAATTCTTTTAGTCATTTAACAACAAGTGATAATTCCTCGTCCGACATTTCCCTGCATTCACCTGTTAAAAGTGACGGATCTAGCATAAGCTTTCCGATTCTGACTCTTTTTAGAGTTTCAACGCCTATGCCTACCGTACCCAGCATTCTTTTAATTTCGTGATACTTGCCTTCTGTAATAACAACAGAAATGTTTTGTCTGTTTTCTAAAACATTAACCTGTGCAGGTCTTAATACTGTACCGTCTACCAATGTTACACCGGCTTCAAGCTTTAAAATGTCTTCATTAGAAATCGGCTTGTCCAAACCAACAATATATTCCTTTTCGATATAGCTTTTCGGTGAAATGACCTTATGGCCAAAATCACCATCATCGGTAACAATCAAAAGTCCCGTTGTATTTTTATCCAATCGTCCGACAGGAAACAATCCATCTCGGTTAAAATGCCGCTTTACCAAATCTACAACTGTTTCTCTGGATTTATCTTCAGAAGCAGACAGTACACCCTCCGGTTTATTTATCATTACATAAATATACTTTTTATATGTAATATTATTACCGTCTAATGCTATCACAGAGCTGCCGGCATCTGCCTTAAACCCGATATCAACAATTCTCACTCCGTCAACCGTTATCCTACCTCTTAAAATCATACCACGTGCAATTTTACGCGATTCACCGGTTGCAACAGCAACAATTTTATCAAGACGCTCCAATACTTCACCTCATCAAAATTATTTCAAAGCCATTATAAAACCGTCAGCGCTTACCGAATAAATATCGGCACCGACTATCTCTTTATTGTGTACCAAAACCTCTGCAAATACACCGTCACTGTAATCGGGATAATTCAAAACCTCAGCAGTATAGCGGGTCAAAATTTTTCCTTTAAAATCAGACAAATCAAAACCTTGGGATTCTTGAATTTTATTATATGAGTAATATACCTCTCCAAACATATGCGGTACGGTTATTTTATCAACCGTAATTTCCCCTGCCTCTATACCAAAGCTTTCCAAATACCTCACAATATCCGATTTATCAGTGATTTTTTCGGAATCATTTTGCGGTTTATTCTCGTTCATAAAACCCACACAACACGCAAAGCCCACACAAAGCATTAATACAAGTGAAAAAAATACAGCACGTCGCTTAGTAATTTTAAGATTCACAAAAAGCATATCATCACCACAAGATAATATGCTTAGAATCAAATAATTATTTCTTAATAATACAAACCGAATGTGCAGATACGCCCAAGCCCTCACCGGTAAAGCCCAAATGTTCCTCTGTGGTTGCCTTAACGTTAACCCTATCAACCGGAATATTACAGTCAGCCGCAATATTCTCGGTCATTTTCGGTATAAATGCAGCCAATTTAGGTCTTTGCATAATTATGGTTGCATCTACATTCGATACAGTATATCCGCTCAACTTAATCAGCTCAACAACACGGCGGAGTAAAATTCGGCTGTCGATATCCTTAAATTCACCTGATGTATCGGGAAAATGACGGCCGATATCACCCAAGCCTGCCGCACCAAGCAAGGCATCGCTGACTGCGTGAAGCAGTACATCGGCATCAGAATGGCCGAGAAGTCCAAATTCAAACGGAACATCAACACCGCCTAAAACAAGTCTTCTGCCCTCAACTAATTTATGAACATCATATCCGTGACCGATTCTAATATCCATTTAAAGCTCCTTCGCAAATATTTCGGCAATTTCCAAATCCTCAGCCGTTGTTATTTTAATATTTTTATAATCGCCCTCAACAATATAAACCGGATAACCCGCACTCTCTACAATCGAACAATCATCGGTAAAACCATCAAGTTTATCAATACTTTGCTCTACTGCAGAAAGATATAGGCTATATTTAAAGCCTTGAGGAGTTTGAACCGCTGACAATGTATTACGGTCGGGTGTAGAAACAACTAAACCATCCTCCATCTTTACCTTAATTGTATCCTTTGGGGATACTGCACAGGTAACAGCAGAATTTTCCTTAGCACCGTTAATTACCCTTTCAATACACTCTGCAGTAACAAAAGGTCTCGCGCCGTCATGAATCAACACAACATCAGTATCGTCGGACAGCTGTATCAGTCCGTTATAAACCGACTGCTGACGGCAACTGCCCCCAACAACAATATCCGTAACCTTTGTCAGTTTAAACTGACCGCACAGTTGCTGCAATTTTAAAACATTTTCTTCCTTAGTGACAACAACAATATCTGTAACACTATTACAGTTTTGAAATGCAAGAATCGACCTTACACATACCGGAATACCATTAATTTCGGCCAGCATTTTGTCTATACCCTTCATTCTTTGCGAGCTTCCGCCGCAAACAACTATAACCGATATTTTGTCTTTTTTGCTTTCATTAACAGTTGTATATTTAAGCACCGTTTCCAAGGTAAGCATTATTCTCACCGCCTCAAAATCAAAAACGGGCACCCGAAGGATGCCCGAAATCAATAAAATTACTCTTCCTCGTCACAGCCTGAGCATCCACCGCACTCATCGCAGCTGATATCAAACTCAAGCTCCTGACCACAGTTCGGACACTTAATTCCGCCCTCATCAATCATCTCGTCATCAAGGTAGATAACATCATGACAAGCAGGACACTCAACCTCATAGCAGAAATCATCGTCATCCTCGTCATAATCATCATAATCCTCGTCGTCCTCATAGAAATCCTCTTCTAAAGTAGCGAGGTCCTCATCAACGGCATCCAACTGTTCGTTGATTTCACCGATAGAATCGGCAATATCCTCTAAAACATCGATAATAGCCTTTAAGACCTTATCCTTTGCATCGTCGGTAAAACCTGCGTTTTCAGCAAGACCCTTGATGTAAGCAACTTTTTCGGAAACTGTCATAGTTTTCTCCTCTTTTTCTTTTTTCAGGATAAATGAATAATTAAGATTTAAAAAATCTTATGCGCGCTCCATATATTCACCGGTTCTGGTATCAATACGAATCATATCACCCTCGTTAATGAACAAGGGAACACGGATTTCACAGCCGGTCTCCAAGGTAGCAGGCTTAGTAGCATTTGTTGCGGTGTTACCTGCAAAGCCGGGGTCAGTCTGAGTAACCTCAAGCTCGACAAATGTCGGGGGCTCAACGCCGAAAACCTTACCCTTATAAGACAATACCTTACATACCATATTTTCTTTAACAAACTTGAAGTTATCTCCAAGCTCGTTAGCACTTACGGGAACCAACTCATAGGTTTCCGAGTCCATAAAGTAATAAAGGTCACCGTCAGAGTAAGAATACTCCATATCCTTTCTTTCAACGAAAGCGGTCGGGAACTTTTCAGTCGGGTTAAAGGTTCTTTCAACAACCGAACCTTCAATTACATTTCTGATTTTTGTTCTGACAAAGGCTGCGCCTTTACCGGGCTTTACGTGCTGGAATTCAATAATCTGATATACCTTTCCATCCATTTCAAAGGTTACACCGTTTCTAAAATCGCCGGCAGTTACCATAGTTTTGTACCTCCATATAATGATTATAAATCATTTTATAATTCAACGATATTATAATATCTTATTTCAGCTTTAATTTCAAGCCTTATTTTTAATAATTTTACAGAATTATCAAAGATTTTTCGCAATTAGTAAGGTTTTTACAGCCCTTTTCGCAAACAAGCAGCATATCCTCAATCCTGACACCAAATTCACCGTCAATATAAATGCCCGGTTCATTGGAAATTATATTACCGACCTGAAGTGTTGCTTCTGATAAGTGCGATACCGTAGGAGCTTCGTGAATTTCAAGTCCAATTCCGTGACCGGTTGAATGTGTAAAATATTTACCGTAACCGGCAGCTGCTATTACTTCCCTGGCGGCTTTATCAACTGCAGAGCATTGAACTTTCGCCTTAACTGTCTTTTCAGCCTCGATTTGAGCTTTTAAAACAGTGTTATATACCTCTTGCATTTTATCAGTAGCGTAACCTACCGCTACAGTACGGGTCATATCACTGTGATAACCTTGATAGACTGCACCAAAGTCAATTGTTAAAAATTGTCCGCTATTTATCAGCTTACCATCAGGCACACCGTGAGGCATTGCACTCTTTTCACCAGACACTGCAATAGTATCAAACGACGGCATTTGAGAACCGTACATTTTCATTCTATACTCAAGCTCTGCCGCAATTTCACGCTCTGATACGCCTACTTTAATAAAGTTTAAGGTTTCCTCAAAGGCTTTTTCAGCAATACGCTGAGCCTTAACAATACATTCTACCTCATAATCGGTTTTCGTTTCTCTTAAAGCATCAATATTCTTCCTTAAGTCACAATCTGCAGTAACCTCTGTATCCGGCAGCATATCACTAAAACGCCTTAATTCAGCAACAGTTAAGCTATCCTCACAAAAAAGTGTTTTTATATTGTTTTTTGCAACGAATTCATTAAAACTATCCGATATTTTTGAAAAAATCTCTACCCTGCACGCCTTGACAGTGTTTTTAGCGGCTAAAATATACCTTCCGTCCAAATACAAGCAGCAATCATTTTTTGCTATCATCAAAAAGCCTACCGAGGACTCAAAGCCGGTCAAGTAACGACGGTTAATCGGTGAATATACCAAAGCCGCGGTATTTTCGGGTAAGGTCTTTGCAATTCTAATCATTTAAGCAAATCCTTCATTGCACTGACAGCTAAAAAGTAACTGTTTTTACCGAAGCCGGCAATACTGCCAACACAAGCAGGTGCTATAACCGAAGTCTTGCGAAATTCCTCACGTGCGTGAACATTGGAAAGATGCACCTCGATAAAAGGCTTACCAACTGCCTTAATTGCATCCAAAATTGCATAGCTATAATGCGTATATGCTCCTGCATTTATTATACAACCGTCATACTGCTTTAAGACAGAATGAATTGCATTAATAATTTCACCCTCACAATTAGACTGAAAGAAATCGCAGGCAATATCCAACCCCTTAGCGTAGCTTGTGATATTGGTATTGATTTCATCTAATGTCTGATTGCCGTAGATACCCGGCTCTCGAATAGAAAGCATATTAAGATTAGGTCCGTTAATTACTAAAACCTTCTTCATTGCCATTATAAAGACTTCCTTTCAAGATATAATTTTTTCATATGAAGCGCATCCTCTGACTGTGTACCGTCAGATTCACAAATAATTGTAGGCTCAAGGTTTAATTCACAAAGCAGTTCAATTAAAGGCAAAGGCTCCGGACCAAAAATTGTATCCTCAAAGGTCAGGTGCTTTTTCTCGCCTCCCTTAGTATACTCAATCTTTGAAAAATGAGAATGAAAATGCTTTTTACGGTACTCTCCCAAGCGATTGCCGATTTCATTTATTGTGTACAGAAAAGCTTCCTTGGAATTAACCTGACCCAAAGTTCTCGCATTCAAATGACCGAAGTCAATACAAGGTATCAGCCTTTCATCAAGCTCACAAAGAGCAATCACTTCTTCTAAAGTTCCAAGCTGATTGATTTTCCCCATTGTTTCAGGACAAATGTGAATATGGCCTAAACCGTTTTCATCAAGCGCTTTTAAAGACCAAACCATAGTTTCCTTTGCCAGACTTAGGGCCTTTAGTCTATCCAATTTTCCGCAGGAGCCGGTATGAACTACGATACGATTTCCTCCCATAAAATCAACCGCTCTTGCACTTTGCAAAATGTAATTCACCGAATTACGGCGTTTTTCTTCTTCAAGACTTGACATTGAAATGTAGTAAGGAGCATGCAGTGAAATTTTTATGTTTTTTTCAGTCGAAAGGCGTCCAAATTCACGTGCCTTTTCTTCACCGACATTAACACCCCGGCCGCACTGATACTCAAAAGCATCAAGTCCAAACTCGCTGATATACTTGGGAACATCTAAAGAACCCTTATATTTCATTTCATAAAACGAATTACCGCATCCGGCAGGTCCGAAAACAGCAGGCATAAAACTTCACCTTCTTAAAAATCTTCCTTTAAAATCTTTCGTTCAAAATAACGTCTGACCTTGAAGCTCCAGCCGTCCTCTAATTTTATCGGACGGACTAAAATTGACTTGATTCCGAATATATTTGCACCCAAAACATCAGTGAAAATTTGGTCACCGACAATTGCAGTTCTATTTTTATCGGCATTTAGTAACTTGCACGCTTTACTGTAGCCAAACGGCAACGGCTTTAAAGCAAGGCTTACAAACGGCAATTCCAAACGTTCGGCAAAGGGCTTAATTCTAAAGCGCTTTGAATTTGAGACAATAACCAAACCAATACCGCTGCCCAACATACCGTCAAGCCATTCACGAAGTCCGTCAACAAGAACTGTACCGTGATGTGTTGACAAGGTATTATCTACATCCAAAAGCAAGGTATTTATATTATTATCTCTTAAGTATTCTATATTAATATCGGTAATTCTTTTGAAAATACCGGTAGATTTTAAAATCGACATACAATATCCTTTCAAACACAAAAAGCAACCGGAATTACCTTCCGATTGCTTTTCATTTTGTGAGATTTAGCGGAACTTGCGCTTACGTGCAGCTTCCGATTTCTTCTTACGCTTTACAGAAGGCTTCTCATAATGCTCTCTCTTACGAACTTCCTGAATGACTCCGTCCTTCTGGGTTTGTCTCTTGAAGCGTCTGAGTGCGTTTTCAAGCGATTCATTTTCTTTTACACGAACCTGACTCATTATATTCCCTCCCTCCGCAATGTAGCAGGGGTATACTTACATATTTTTGATAATTATACACTACCCTACCGTTTATGTCAAGACAAATTTTAATAACTTTTTCAATATATTGTGTTTTTTTAACAAAAAATTATTTCGCAACAATATTTACAAGCTTTTTAGGTACGTATATTTCTTTAATAATCTGCTTTCCGCTAATCTCAGCTGAAATTTTTTCGTCAGCCTTAGCAGCAGCGATAGCATCTGCAGCAGAAATGTCAGCAGCTACATTAAGTCTTGATTTTAATTTACCGTTAATCTGTACAACAATTTCAACGGTGGAATCAACCGTCTTAGACTCATCATATTCCGGCCAAGAGGTTAATGAGCAAAGACCGCTTTCACCGGTTGCTTCCCACATTTCCTCTGAGAGGTGCGGTGCAAACGGGCAAAGCATTTTAAGGAACATTTTAAGCTCATCAACAGTCAGGCTGCCGTGGTTAATAACCTCATTAATCAAGGTCATCATAGCGGCAATTGCGGTATTGAACTTCATATCCTCAATATCCAAGGTGACCTTTTTAAGTGTTTTATGGAAAAGAACCTCAAGCTCAGGTGTTACACCTTCACCCTTTGCAATTGCACCTAAATCAGCAACACGCTCCAAGAAACGCTTACAGCCCTTAACACTGCTGTCACTCCAAGGTGCTGCCATACCGTAGTCACCCATAAACAGGATATATACACGAAGTACATCGGCACCGAAAGCATCAACAACGTCATTAGGGTCAACTACATTACCCTTAGATTTACTCATCTTCTCTCCGTCCTCGCCCAAGATAAGACCTTGAGCAGAACGCTTAGCATAAGGCTCTGCAGTCGGCACCTCGCCGATATCATAAAGGAATTTATGCCAGAATCTCGAATAAATCAAGTGACGGGTAACATGCTCCATACCGCCGTTGTACCAATCTACCGGCAACCAATAATTCAACTTATCCTTATCGGCAAACACTTCGGTATTCTTCGGGTCGATATAACGGAGGAAATACCACGAGGAACCTGCCCACTGAGGCATTGTATCGGTTTCACGCTTAGCGTCACCCTGACACTTAGGACACTTGCAGTTGACAAATGACTCAATCTTAGCCAAGGGACTTTCACCGCCCTCACCGGGTGCAAAGTTTTCAACATCAGGCAGCCTTAAAGGAAGCTCGCTATACGGCACGGGAACCATACCGCACTTAACACAGTGAACAATCGGAATCGGCTCACCCCAATATCTCTGGCGGTTGAATGCCCAGTCCTTCATTTTATACTGAACGCCCTTTTCACCGATACCGCGTTCACCCAGGAAGCTTAGCATTTTCTCAATAGCGTTAGACTTTTTATCAATACCGTTAAGGAAATCGGAGTTAACCATTTCACCGTCACCGGTATAAGCCTCAACACTTATATCTCCGCCCTTGATTACCTCGATAATATCTATACCGAACTTCTTTGCAAAGTCATAATCACGCTGGTCGTGTGCAGGCACCGCCATAATAGCGCCTGTACCGTAACCCATCATTACATAATCTGATATGTAAATAGGAATTTCCTTGCCGTTTACAGGGTTTATTCCGGTAAGACCTTCAATCCTAACACCGGTTTTATCCTTTTGCAGCTGTGTACGCTCAAACTCAGTCTTCTTTGCACACTCATCTTTATAAGCATCAAGCTCGGAAATATTGCTGATTTTGTCACGATATTTTTCAATAATCGGATGCTCAGGCGCAATAACCATAAAGGTTACACCGAACAATGTGTCGCATCGGGTAGTGTAAACTCTTAACTTATCCTCAACTTCCTTAAAGGAAAAATCAACAAAAGCACCGGTGGATTTTCCAATCCAGTTTACCTGCTGCATTTTGATATTTTCAGGATATTCAACATTATTAAGACCCTGTAAAAGCTTATCTGCATACTCAGTAATTCTTAAATACCAAACATCCTTGGACTTTTGGATAATATCACTCTTGCAAATGTCACACTTGCCACCCTGCGAGTCCTCATTTGACAAAACAACCTTACAGCTCGGACAGTAGTTGACCAATGCCTGGTCGCGGAAAACAAGTCCGTGCTCGAACAGTTTCAGGAAAATCCACTGAGTCCACTTATAATAGCCTTCCTCGGTGGTATCTATAACCTTAGTCCAATCAAAAGAGAAACCGACACGCTTTAACTGAGATGTAAAGCGTGCAATATTCATATCGGTAACCTTTCTGGGGTGAATACCGGTTTTAACGGCATAGTTTTCGGTAGGTAAACCGTAAGCATCAAAGCCCATTGGGAACAAGACGTTATACCCCTGCATTCTGCGCTTACGGGATACAACCTCAAGACCCGAATAAGCCTTAATGTGACCGACGTGCATACCTGCACCGCTCGGATACGGAAATTCAACAAGTCCGTAGAACTTTGGCTTTGAATAATCCTCAGATGCGACGAAAGCCTTTTCATCTTCCCATCTTTTTTGCCATTTTTCTTCTATTCGTTTAAAATCGTACTTCAACTTTTATTCCTCCAAAGCAGATGTTAAAATCTGCGATAAATCAACCTGTTCGCCATCCTGCCACATATGGTCTAATGAATAAAACTCACGTGACTTTCGACCGAAAATATGCACAACCACAGTACCGTAGTCCAATAGCAGCCAATCAGAGCTTCTACCCTCAATATGATGCGGTGTAACATTCTTTTCTTTAAGCTTTTCTTCTACCTCATCAGCCAAAGCTTTAATATGTGTATTAGAGGTTGCGGTACAAATCAGAAAATAGTCGGCAATATCCGAAATGTCATTAATTTTAACTGCAACTAATTCCATAGCTTTCTTATCGTTTAGCGTATTTGCGGCTAATGTCAGTATTTCAAACGTTTCCATCTAAAAGTCCTCTTTTCTCTAACAAAAGATAATTGTATGCATTTAATGTATCGGGATGCAAAGGATTACCCTTTGTCACAATATCTGCAATCGTGAACTGCAAAACCTTAATTATACATTCCTCTAAGGAACGGTCTGCCGCGGCACGAATCTCTTTAATATCGGGATAATTTCGGTCAGCAGAAATCAAGTCAGCAGTAAAAATAATTTTCTGTGAAAGCGTCATATCGGGTTTGCCAGTTGTATGAAATCTGATAGAGGAAATTATATCTTCGTCATCAATGCCCAGTTCCTGCTTTACAACCTCAGCTCCCGTAATCTGATGCCAAATCAAAGGCGACTCCTTTTCGGTAGCGGTTAGCATTATACCAAACTTCTCGCACAATTGCAACTGTTCCGCATCAGTTTTATTTTTTGTTATATCATGAAGCAGTCCCGCAACATACATTTTTTCCGGGTCACCGCCGTATTTTTCGGCTAGCTTCTTAGCCTCGGCGGCAACGCAAAGCGAGTGAAAATAACGTTTTTCACTCAAATTTTGACGTAAAATAATCTTAAATTCATCTACTGTCATAGCTTCACCTGAAAATATGATTTTTTTCAATATATTCGCAAATATTTTCGGGAACAAGTACATTTAACGGCTTGTCCTCTAACAGTCGTCTTCTTATTTCTGTTGAGGAAACTTCAGGTAAGTTAACCTCAACAACTGTTATTTTACCACCATTAAGCCGTAAATTCTCTACAGCGCTGTCAAAATCCGAATTATTAATTCCCTTTCGTCTTACAACAATCAGCTCTGCTAAATTTAAAATAGATTTATATTCAAACCAAGTGTTGAATGAGGTTACCATATCACCGCCGATTAGCAAGCTTAAATCAGAATAGCTTTTCTTCAAGTCTGTCAATGTATAAAAGCTATAGCTTTTACCCTCTCGTTTAAGCTCTATATCAGAAGCCGTAACTTTTGGTAAACCCTCGCACAAAAGCTCAGCCATTTTTAAACGTTGCTGAAAATCAGCAAACATTTCGGGAACCTGTTTATGAGGAGGCAGATTAGTCGGTGCAACCAACACCCTTTCAACCTCATTTAATTCACATACCGCCTCAAGCATTTTGCGATGGGCAATATGCGGCGGATTAAATGTACCGCCGAAAAATACCGTTTTACCCATTATTTTACCAAAACAATCTGCTTGTTGCCTTTGCTTTCTTTATAAAGAATAAACTTCGAGCCGATCACTTGAACAACATCACTTTTAGTAGCTGCGGCTACAGTATCGGCACATTCACGTGCCTTCACAGGCGATGTTTCAAGCACTGTGACCTTAATCAGCTCACGTGCCTCCAATGCCTCTGACACCTGGCGGATCAACTGCTCACCTACTCCGCCCTTTCCAATTTGAAAAATCGGTTGGTATGAATTCGCCATACCTCTTAACTGCGCTCTTTGTCTTGAATTTAACATATTCCTCACCTTAAACTTCCGCGTTAATATATTTTTTAAGTTCTTCTGTAAATTTTATAATAGCATTATGACGGTGGCTGACCTTATCCTTTTTCTCAGGACTTAAAAGTCCAAAGCAGCCCCATTCGGTAATAAACAACGGATCATAGCCAAATCCACCGTTACCTTGAAGCTCGAAGCCGATTTTTCCCTCAACAGTACCTCTTACCGTAAACTCTTTGCCATCAGGAAAAACACAGGCAATGCTCGAAACAAAACGTGCCGTCCTATCTTCATCGGGTACATTAACAAGATTATTTAAAAGCAAAGCATTATTATCGTCATCATTACCCGTGCCGGCATAACGTGCCGAATAAATACCCGGAGCACCGTCCAAAGCATCAACACAAAGACCCGAGTCATCAGCAATTGCAGGCATTCCGGTCTCCTTAGCTGCACAACGTGCCTTAATCAATGCATTTTCTTCAAAGGATAATCCGTTTTCCTCAGGCTCTGTAATACCACCGTTAATTTCCTTAGGACTTATCACCTTAAAGCCTAGCGGTTCTAAAATACGTGACAATTCTTCCAACTTTTTTGCGTTATGCGAGGCAAGTAAAAATGTCTGCATCATTCTTCCTCCGTAAATATTGCCTTGGCAAAATCGGTGGGATTAAAGGGTTGTAAATCGTCAATCTGCTCACCGACACCGACATATTTTACCGGTATTTCCAGTTCATCCATGATTGCCAAAACCACACCGCCTCGAGCAGTGCCGTCCAGCTTAGTTAAAACAATACCGGTAATATCGGCAACCTCTTTAAAGTCGCGTGCCTGATTTACGGCATTTTGTCCGGTTGTAGCATCCAAAACCAATAGTGTTTCAACATCTGCCTCAGGTAGCTCTCGCTTTATAATTCGGTACATTTTAGCTAATTCGTTCATAAGATTTTTCTTATTGTGAAGTCGGCCTGCAGTATCACAGATTATAACCTCACTGCCTCTTGCTTTTGCAGCGGCAATGGTATCAAAAACAACCGAAGCAGGATCAGCACCTTCAGCACTTTTCACCATATCTACACCTGCTCTGTCGGCCCAAACTGCTAATTGGTCAATCGCGGCGGCACGAAATGTATCGGCAGCACCTAAAATAACACTTTTACCGCCGGATTTCAATTGAGAAGCAATTTTACCGATAGTAGTTGTTTTACCGACACCGTTAACACCGATAACAAATATGACCGACGGCTTGGTTGAAATGTGTAATTCTTTATCACCATCAATCATTTCGGCAACGGTTTCAGCCAGCATTTGCTTTATAAGCTGAGGGTCCTTAACCTTT
>CAJGBX010000020.1 GCA_904501685.1 Clostridiaceae bacterium | reverse complement strand
CGGATATCGGACTTGTGTGAACCGATAGGGAATCGGGTCTTTGGTTAAACGAGCCGGTGGCAAGATTACGGGGGAAAAGCATTTCGGCAGTGATTATCAGCAATGCCGAAATGGCGCCGTGGACAAGTCGAGAAAGAAAAACGACGGTGAATTTCGGCTTTAATTGTTCGGCAGAGGATATGACTTGAAATATAACCGAAATTCCGCCAAAGCCTAACAAAAAGGCCGCAAGCGGCAGCTTTTGTCTTGTGATGTCAGCTAAGCCTGACGTCACCTCAAGCAGAGCTTTGATAAGGTTGATGCCGGGAAAATCAAAGGCCGAAAGGCCTCCTCCGACACCGGCAAAAAACACAACAAACACTGTAACCGAGAGCATTGTTTTTCCGGCTTCGGCAGTGCTTAAAACAAAAATATCACTTAATGCAGAGTTTTGCCTTTCAAGGCGGCTCTGCTTTTTTATTTTTAAGTCACGTGAAAACAGTCGGTCGGGTAAAAATCTGACGGTTACCGCTATTATTAATGATGCTAAAAGGTGGCAGACCATTAAGCGTATACCGTCACCCCGGCTTTTTAAAAAGCATTCGCCTACGGTGGTGATTATAAAGGCAGGGCCGGCATTTATTGAAAACATCAGCATTTTTAAGGCTTTTGCCCGGGAGATTTTGCCGTCCTGATATAGTGTGTTAAGAAGTCTTGCGCCGATAGGGTAGCCTGCAATTGATGATATTAGAAAGACAGTGCTTTGCTCAAAATCAAGTCCGATTATCGGTCGGGTTACGGGTGAAACGAGCCTGCCCAACTGCCTTGAGGCACCTGATTTTATTATAAAAAGTGCCGCCGCCGTAAACAAAAAAAGTGACGGAATGACTGCGCTGAAGGAAAGGGACAGTCCATTTATTACGCCCTGACGGATTTCACCGGAAAGCAGTAAGACCGTCACCGCACCGATAATAGCCGACGCGGTCAAGACCGCTGATTTAAATTTAACCGTTATTCCCAAAGAGCCTCACCGCCTTTTTCAGTAGAGTATATGCCGAAATTCGGGAATGAATGAGAGAAACCCGTAATAAATTAGTATTATCAAATCTTTAGGTGAGTGAGTATGGCTAAAAAACTGAAACCTGATATGAAAATACAAAAACCGAGGATGAGATTGTTTGAAAACCTACCTGAGCTTAAGGGGCCGATAATAAATCTTTGCTCTGACCGTGAGGCGTCGGTTGACGGCTGTCGGGGAGTTATAGATTATTACGATGACCGAATCAAGCTGAGTATTCAGGGCGGTACGGTGACCTTTTTCGGAAGAGATTTGCACATTGCTTCTTTTACCGAAAGCTCGGCACTGATTAAGGGAAAACTGAATAATATTGAATTTCAGGTGAGGTGACACAGTCGGTGATAGTTGAGCTTTTGCGTTATGTGTGCGGGTATGTCAGGTTCTCGATAAAGGGAGAATTTCAGGAAAGGCTCTTGAATCAGCTGGCACTTAACGGTGTTTCGGTTTGGGGAATCGAACGCCGAGGCGGTGAAATATCTGCCTGCGTTTTGAAAAAGAATTACTTGAAAATCAGAGAGTACCGACAGAAAAACCGAGTGTTTACTAAGGTGCTGTCGCGTGTCGGCTTGCCGTTTAAGCTACGCCGGTATAAGTTCAGAGTCGGCTTTGCGGCGGGATTGATTTTTTATATTTTAGCGCTGGTTTTTCTTTCAAGCTTTGTTTGGAACGTAAGGGTTGTGGGCACTAAAACCATCAGTGAGGCCGAGGTGCTGTCTGCCTGTCGCGAACTGGGTCTTTTTGAGGGACGGTATAAGGGTGACCTGGATGTTGAGGACCTGAGAACGAGATTGGCATTAAAGCTTCCCGGGATTTCGTGGGCGTCGGTCAATATCGAGGGGGTTCGGGCAACGGTCAATATCTCCGAAGCCTTGGATAATAAAAATCCGCCGAAGCAGGACTGCAATCTTGTAGCCGGGCAGGACGGTGTGATTCATAAATTCGGTGTTACCTCGGGCACAATTGTCGTTAAATTGGGACAGACGGTAAAAAAGGGCGACCTGTTGGTTTCGGGTATTACCGAATATAAGGACGGTACATATAAATTCGGCGTGTCAGAGGGAGAGGTTATTGCCGAAACGGTACGTGAGGTCGAGCTGTTTGTACCGTATCTTCAAAAAGAGACGGTGCGTGTAGGCAATCCCGAAAAACGTCGGGTTTTGTCGGTTTTCGGGGTAAATATACCACTTTATCTGGGCAGTATCGAAGGTCCGTACCAAGCTGAAACGCGTGAAAAAAGGTACGAAAACAAAGAAATGTATCTGCCGGTGCGTTTGGTCAGCACTGTCTTTTATAAAACCGAGGTCAAAGAAATCACGGTAACCTCTGCTAAGGCTGAGGCAATTGCGTTGTCCGAGCTCGAAATTATAGAGCAAAATACCTTTAAAAATGCTGAAATTTTAGACCGAAAAACCGAAATTTTGACACATAAGGAAGGAATTAAACTTAAGGCGACCTATAAATTACGAGAAAATATTGCAAAACAGGATTTATTGTTGATTTTAGATTAAAAATAATGTAAAATAAATAGTGTATGGATATGAGTATTTTAGGCATTACCGCAATTAAAAGGGACTTTAAAAAGGCAGTGTGAAAATGGTGACAGAGCAGACGATTAACATTGAACGTGTTGAATATGTGTACGGCTTGTTTGGTAATTTGGATGAGAATATCCGGCTTATTGAAAAGCAGTTTTCGGTCACCGTCGTGCTTCGCTCGGGTGAAATCAAGGTCTCGGGTGAGCCTGAGGGTGTTGACGGTGCAGTGCGGACTATTAACGGACTTTTGTCGTTGATTAGCCGAGGCGAGACCTTAACTGAGCAGAATATTCACTATATTATGTCGCTTGCTGCCGACGGTGATGACAAGGGTATCGAAAAACTGAGCGCTACTGACTGTATCTGTATTACCTCTAAAGGTAAGCCTATTAAGCCGAAAACCATCGGTCAAAAGAAGTATACAGAGGCTATTCGTGACAACACCGTCACTATCGGTGTAGGACCTGCGGGCACGGGCAAAACCTATTTGGCTGTGGCTATGGCGGTGGCGGCCTTTCGTGCAAAAACGGTCAACCGCATAATTTTAACCCGACCTGCCGTTGAAGCAGGCGAAAAGCTCGGCTTTTTGCCGGGCGACCTTCAGCAAAAGGTTGACCCGTATTTACGTCCGCTTTACGATGCTCTTTTTGATATGCTGGGTGCTGAAAACTTCCAGAAGTGTCAGGAGAGAGGGGATATCGAGGTTGCTCCGTTGGCATATATGCGGGGACGCACTTTGGACGACAGCTTCATCATTTTAGATGAGGCACAGAATACCACAAGCGAGCAAATGAAGATGTTTTTAACCCGTCTGGGCTTTAATTCCAAGGCGGTGGTTACGGGTGATATTACGCAGATTGACCTGCCGGACGGCAAAAAATCGGGACTTAAAGAGGTTCTCAATATACTGAAGGATGTTGACGATATTGCAATAAACAGGTTTTCAGAGCGTGACGTTGTCCGTCACAGACTGGTTCAGCAGATAATCAAGGCATACGAAAAATATGAGGAAAAGAAGCAAAGAGGGAATTGAAATGGAAAAGGTCAAGGTGAATATAACCAATAAACAGAAAAAGGTCAAGATTCCGACCGGTATAAGGATGCTTGTGAGACGCGCCTGCATTGCAGTGCTTAAGGAAGAGGAATTTCAAGGCTCAGCTGAGGTCGAGGTAACCTTTGTTGATGATAAGGAAATTCAAGTGCTTAACAAGGATTTCAGAGGAATTGACCGTTCGACCGATGTTCTGTCCTTTCCTTTGGGTGAGAACGGTGTTTATGACGTCAATTACGAAACCGGCGCAAAAATGCTCGGCGATGTGATAATTTCCTTGGAGCATGCGGTGGCTCAGGCTGAAGAATACGGTCACACCCTACAGCGTGAGGTAGCGTTTTTAACGGTACATTCAATGCTCCATCTGTTAGGCCATGACCACGTGAACGGCGGTATCGAGGCCGAAACTATGCGTGAAAAGGAAGAGGCAGTGCTGGTACAAATGGGACTCTCACGCGAGGTTACTTTTATAGACTGAGGAAGAAAAATGGAAAATATGAAATCGGCATTTGTTGCTATAGTCGGACGTCCAAACGTCGGAAAATCGTCTCTACTTAATAAAATTTTGGGTCAAAAGGTGGCTATTGTATCAAACAAGCCGCAGACCACACGTACAAGAATTATGGGTGTTAAGACAATTGAGGAAACTCAGCTTGTTTATATTGACACTCCCGGCTTTCATAAGCCAAAAAATAAGCTCGGTGAAAAAATGATGGACTCGGTGTCACAAGGACTGTCCGACGTCGATGTCGTAATGCTTGTGGTTGAGGCAAGTCCGAAATTTAAACTTGACCCCGAGAATATGCCAAAGGCTGAGCTTCAACTGATTGAGGAAATAAAAAACCGCCGTTTAAAGGCAATTCTTTGTATAAACAAGATTGATTTATTGACCGATAAAAGTGATTTGCTTGAGGTTATTTCGGCTTATAAGGGTCTGTACGAGTTTGAGTCGGTCATTCCGGTTTCGGCTCAAAGCGGTGACGGAGTTGAAGCGCTTGTTACCGAGCAGTTAAGGTATGCTAAGGAGTCACCGCACTTTTTCAGTGACGATGAGGTTACCGACCAGGCCGACAGTGTTATGGTTTGTGAGCTTATCAGAGAAAAAATGCTCCATTTATTGGATAAGGAGGTTCCTCACGGTATTGCCGTCGGCTTGGAAAGATTTTTTGAGCGTGATACCGTTAACGGCGAGCCGATTATCGAGGCCGAGGCCATTATTTACTGCGAGCGTGACTCTCATAAGGGTATTATTATCGGCAAGGGCGGTGCTGTTCTTAAAAAAATCGGCACCTTGGCGCGGGCTGATATTGAAGAATTTTTCGGTGTAAAATGCAATTTAAAACTTTGGGTAAAGGTTAAAGAGGACTGGAGAAACCGCGACGGATTGATTCGCTCGTTCGGTCTTGACAATAAATAACAACCATATTTTTTTGTTACCGACACACAATAATTTTACAGAAATTCTTGGAGGTCGGGGATATGACAGAGGATGCTTATTGGGAAAAATTTACTTTAAGCGGCAAGGTTGAGGACTATCTACTTTATTGCCGAAATTCAGTGAAGAAGGAGCAGATTGACGGTGAAATTCACGACCGACGGTCTTGTGATAAAAGAAAATAACGTCGGTGAAAGTGACCGGGTAGTCGTTGTTCTGACAAGGGACAAGGGGTTGTTAAGCGCTTTTGTCAGCGGCGCTCGAAAGCCAAAATCCAAAAATGCTGCCTCAACGGCGCTGCTTAGCTATTCGCACCTTTGCATAACCGAGTCTAAGGGAACTTACCGTATAACCGAGGCCGAGGCGATTGACGTTTTTTTCGGCATTCGTACCGATATAGAACGTTTAAGCCTTGCTCAGTATATCTGCGAGCTGTGTCAGGTCTTGGTGCCCTATGAGGTAGAGGGTGAGGAGTTTTTGCGTTTGGCGTTAAATTCTCTGCACTACATAGAAAAGGGTAAAATGGATATTTATGCAGTAAAGGCGTTGACCGAGCTGAGATTAATGGTAATTGCCGGCTTTATGCCCGATTTGGTTGGGTGCAGAGTTTGCGGCACCGACCAAAATTTTCCGCTTTGGTTGGATTTAATCGGCGGTGATATGCTTTGTAACGACTGTAAGGCACGAAGCAAGGTGTCCGGCTCGTTTGCCGAGCTTGACAGGACAACCTTTGCCGCAATGAGACATATCGTATATTCACAATTTTCCAAGCTTTATTCGTTTGTCCTGCCGCCTGAAAACGCCAAATATTTAAGCTTTGTTACCGAGCGGTATTTACTTGCTCAAACCGAGCGTAAATTCAAAACACTAGACTTTTTCCATAGCCTTGAATTAAGGCTGTGAGTCTTCAGGAGATAAAATGAACACACTATACCATTCAGAAGCCTTAGAGCTTGATAAGGTTTTAAAAATGCTGAGCACCCGTGCTGCTATGGACGATGCTAAGGAGCTTGCGCTTTCGCTTCGTCCCGAAGCCGATTTCAAAAAGGTTGAAAGCCTGTTAAACGAAACCGATGATGCAGTGCGTCTTTCGGCTGGCTTCGGCTCGCCCTCCTTCGGTAATGCGAAAAATGTCACAAATTCCTTGGCAAGGGCTAAAAACGGCGGCGTTTTGTCAATGCGAGAGCTATTGGATATTGCCGAGGTTCTGCGTATTATCCGTTCGCTGAAGGAATGGCGTGCCCACTGTGAAAACACCGACAGTCCTTATATTGCCAAGTATTTTGAGGTTTTGGTGCCTAACCGCTATTTTGAAGACAGAATTTGCACTTCAATTCGCAGTGAGGACGATATGGACGATAATGCCTCACCAAGGCTTCGTGATATCCGTCGTAAGATTCATTCAAGTGAATTAAATGTTCGTGACCGCTTGGAAAAAATGATTCGCTCGAGCAGTACCTCAAAATTCTTGCAGGATGCTATCATTACCCAGCGTGATGGAAGGTTTGTTGTACCTGTCAGAGCCGATAGCCGACATGAGGTACCGGGACTTTTGCATGATACCTCAGGCTCGGGCGCTACGCTTTTTATCGAGCCTATGGCGGTTGTTGAAATCAATAATGAAATAAGAGAACTGAAAATTAAGGAAAAAGAGGAAATTGACCGCATTTTAGCCGAGCTGTCGGGTGAAGCGGCAGGCTTTGCGCCAAATATTGCAGTATCATACGAGGCAACCGTTAAGCTGTGCCTGATTTTTGCCAAGGCATCATTAGCCTTTTCAATGCGTGCCAGCAAGCCCGGTTTAAATCAAGAGGGCAGAATTTACCTTAAAAATGCACGTCATCCGCTGCTTGACCCAAAAACCGTTGTGCCGGTCACCATTCCATTGGGGCTTGAGTACGACACGCTGATGATTACCGGCCCCAATACCGGCGGTAAAACCGTTTCAATTAAAACGGTCGGACTACTGACGTTAATGACTATGTGCGGACTTATGATACCGGTGTCCGACGGCAGTGAGGTTTCGGTTTTTGCCCGCGTTTTGGCAGATATCGGTGACGAGCAGAGTATTGAGCAGTCGCTTTCAACCTTTTCGTCACATATGAAGAGGATTATTGATATTATGGCGGTGGCCGACGGTCGTTCTCTGGTGCTGATTGACGAGCTTGGTGCAGGCACCGACCCGGTTGAGGGCGCGGCGTTAGCACAGGCGATTTTGATGAAGCTTCGTGAAAAGAAGGCTAAAATTGCCGCTACGACGCACTATGCTGAATTAAAGTCCTATGCGCTTGAGGCCGAGGGCGTTTGTAACGCAAGCTGTGAGTTTGATGTGCAGTCGTTAAAGCCTACCTATAAGCTGAACATAGGTCTTCCGGGCAGGTCGAATGCCTTTGCAATTTCGGAGAAATTAGGTTTGGACAGGCAAACTGTAGAAACGGCAAAAAGCCTTGTATCAAATGAGGCGGCGCGCTTTGAACGGGTTGTTGCGGCACTTGAAACGGCCACTCGTGATGCCGAAAAGGACCGGCTTGAGGCAGCTCGCTTTAAGGGTGAAATGGAGGCGCTTAAGGCCTCACGTGAGTCAGAGGCCGAGAAGCTGCGTCAGGCTAAGGAAAAGACAATGGAAAAGGCGCGCGAGCAGGCAGCAGCCGTTGTTGACAAAGCAAGAGCCGAAGCCGAGCGTCTTTTATCCGAGCTTGAAGCACTCAAAAAAAGCAATATTTCGGCTGAGGAGCGTATCAGAAGAGCCCGAGCCGAAATGAGAGGCGGCTTAAAGCGTTTGGAGGATGTTGCCGACCCCGTAGAGGCGGTCGAAATCTCGGGAGGAGGCTTTTTGTCACCGCTTAAAAAGGGAGAAAAGGTTATTTTCCTCGACCTTAAGAAAGAGGTTACGGTTTTAAGTGACCAAAGAGGTGACGAGGTCGAAATTTTGGCAGGAAGCATAAGGACTAAGGTTGCGGTATCGCACTTAGCCCCCAAGCCTAAAAATAAAGGTACGGTTGCTAAGACCCGAACAATTAAAAAGGCGGCTAATCCCGAGGGTAATATCCGCTCGGCACAGTCGGAAATTGATATAAGAGGCCTTACCGGTGATGAGGCAGGTATGGAGCTTGACCGTTTCATTGACAATTCGGTTATGGCAGGACTTAATACGGTGTGGATTATCCACGGTAAGGGTACCGGCGCGCTCAAAAAAGCGGTGCACACATATTTACGCACAAACAAAAGCGTTAAGGAGTTTCGTATAGGTCTTTACGGTGAGGGTGAGGACGGCGTGACCGTTGTTACCTTGAAGTAATTGACTTTCAAGGGTATAAGTAATATAATAAGACTATATTTTGAAAATGAGGTGCAGTGTTGGAAAATGAAAAGCGTTCCTTTTTTAAGGATTTCAAAAAGTATTTACCCTTACTGCAAAATTTAGCAGGCAAGGATTTCAAAATAAAATACCGCCGAAGTGTTTTGGGTGTTGCTTGGAGTATACTTAATCCGTTACTCACAATGCTTGTGCTTACGCTTGTTTTCGGCTTTATGTTCGGCATCAGGGATTATCCGAATGTCGCTGATTTTGCCTGCTTTTATATTGTCGGTGCCGCTATGTGGAACTTTTTTTCAGAGGCAACCTCAGGCAGTATGACCTCGGTTCTGGCGGCGTCCTCGTTGATAAAAAAGGTCTATATTCCAAAATACATTTTTCCGCTGGAAAAATGCCTTTTTGCACTGATAAATTTTGCATTTTCGCTTATTGCGGTTGCTATCGTTATGGCAATCCGCTTTAAGCATATCGAAATTGGCGTTACTTTGGTAATGTTGCCGTTGCCGGTGCTTTATTGCCTGCTTTTTGCGGTAGGCTTGAGCCTTATGCTGTCGGCAGTCAGCGTGTTTTTCAGAGATATTATTCATCTATACGGTGTCATTTTGACACTGTGGATGTACCTCACGACCTTGATTTATCCCTTAAGTATGATTGAAACAAGGATAAATTATGACTCTAAAATTCAGGTTTTAGCCTTGAATCTTATCAAATATAACCCGATGTCGGTTTACATAAACACGTTCCGTGACGTTGTTTTGAATAACACCTGGCCTTCCTTAGAGCAGCATTTACTTTGCTTAGGCTACGGTCTGGTTATGCTGTTGATAGGCTCGCTTGTGTTTAAAAAGCTACAGAAAAAGTTTATACTTTACATTTAAGCTTAAAAGGAGGGGAAGAAATGGCTTCGGAATATGCGGTAGAGCTGAAGGATATCGAAATGCACTTTAATATGAGCAAGGAAAAGCTGCAAAGCCTGAAGGAATATCTGCTCAAATTTTTAAAGCGGCAGTTAGCTTATGAGGATTTTATTGCCTTAAACGGCGTTACCCTCAATATCGAAAAGGGTGATGTTTTCGGCATTGTCGGTCTTAACGGCTCGGGAAAATCGACCTTGCTTAAAATCATTTCGGGCATTTTGACCCCCACTAAGGGAAGCGTTGTTACCCGTGGCGTTATTGCACCGTTGATTGAGCTTGGCGCAGGCTTCG
The DNA here is from genome assembly GCA_904501685.1 of Clostridiaceae bacterium. GTDB lineage: Bacteria > Bacillota > Clostridia > Oscillospirales > Acutalibacteraceae > UMGS172. Next base: position 6,531 of record CAJGBX010000020.1, on the reverse strand, counting down.
ATTTAGAGCTTACTGCCCGTGAAAATATTTATCTGAACGGCTCGGTTCTGGGCTTTTCCAAGGCATATATGGACGAGCATTTTCAGGAAATTGTCGATTTTTCCGAAATGCAGGATTTTCTCGATACACCGATGAAAAACTATTCCTCCGGTATGATTGCCCGTATCGGTTTTGCTATTGCAACCATGACGGTGCCCGACATTTTGATTGTTGATGAAATTTTAGCGGTCGGTGACTTTAAGTTTCAGGAAAAGTGCGAGGCAAGAATTAATGAAATGATGAATAACGGTCAAACTACCGTTATAGTCGTCAGCCATTCAATGGGACAGATTGAGCGTCTTTGCCGTCACTGTGCTTGGCTTGAGCACGGGAATCTTAAAATGGTAGGCGATACCGAAACGGTCTGCAACGCCTATAAATCAGCCTATTAAATATAAATAAGGCTCCCACGGATTATGGGAGCTGTCAGCCGTATGGCTGGCTGAGGGATTGTTATGGATAAACAAAAAAGGGTTGCCGCAATACACGATATTTCCTGCCTGGGTAAGTGCTCATTAACGGTTGCACTGCCGGTGCTGTCGGCTGCCGGAATTGAAACAGCGGTCATTCCGACGGCGGTGCTTTCGACCCACACCGGCGGCTTTGAAAACTATTCATCAATGGATTTAACGGCCGAAATGCCGAAGATTATAAAACACTGGAAAAGCCTTGAACTTCAATTTGATGCGGTTTACAGCGGATATTTAGGCTCTAAGGAGCAGGTTGACATTGTGTGTGAATTTTTGGATAATTTCAAGTCTGAAAACACTCTTTCAGTGGTTGACCCTGCAATGGCAGATAACGGCAAAATGTACGCCCTTTTTGATTCGGGCTTTGCCGCCGAAATGAAAAGACTCTGTCAAAAGGCAGATATAATTGTTCCGAATGTGACCGAGGCCTGCTTTATGCTTGATAAGGAGTATATTCCCTCGGGCTACGACCAAGGCTTTATTGAAAATATGGTGTATCGGCTTTCAGATTTGGGCCCTGAAAGAATTGTGCTTACGGGTGTTCATTTTGACGATAAAACGGTGTCGGCGGTTGCTTATGACCGCAAAGCTCAAAAAATGTGCAGTGTCGTAAGGGACCGGATTGACGGTATGTTCCACGGCACAGGTGATGTTTTTGCAAGTGCACTTACGGCGGCACTTATGAACGGCAAGGACCTTTTTCGTGCAACTGAAATTGCGGTGGACTTCACTGTCGGCAGTATTAAACGCACAATTGCTTCGGGTGCCGAGCATTACGGTGTTGATTTCGAACGCGGCTTAGGTGAATTTATTAAGTCATTGGAAAAATAATAACTGTCCGTACTGTCGAGGCGCCCTCCGTAAGGAAGGCGCCTTATTTATTGGTTTTATGATGAAATAATTGTATGTTTTTGTAAAAATGTAACATAAATAATATTGTGTCGTGAAGCAATAATTGAATAATTTTAAAAAATTATCTTGGCGGATTAAAAAAAACTTGTAATTGAGATAAATTTAATGTAAAATAATCTAGTGATATTCCACAAGGCTAAAGCCTTGTTCCGAAATGGAAAGGAAAGTGTATTATTATGACAAAAGAACGCAGAGTCGGTACGGTGTCTCGTGGCATTCGTTGTCCCATTATCCGCGAGGGTGACGATTTGGCTAAAATCGTCGCACACAGCGTGTTGGAGGCTGCCGAAATCGAGGGCTTCGCTCTTCGTGACCGCGATGTTATTTCGTTGACTGAATCTATCGTTGCCCGTTCACAGGGTAACTACGCATCGGTTGAGGATATTGCCGCTGACGTTAAGGCTAAATTAGGCGGTGAAACCGTTGGCGTTATTTTCCCGATTTTATCCCGTAACCGTTTTGCAATCTGCTTAAAGGGTATTGCAAAGGGCTGTAAAAAAATCGTTCTTATGTTGAGTTATCCGTCGGATGAGGTCGGCAACTCCTTGGCCACCTACGATTTGATTGATGCTAACGGCATTAACCCGTATTCAGATGTTCTTTCTTTAGAAAGATACCGCGAGGTGTTCGGTGTTCAGAAGCTGCAGTTTACCGGTGTTGACTATGTCGAATATTATCAGAATTTGATTAAGGACTGCGGCTGCGAGGTTGAGATTATTTTTGCCAATCAGGCAAAGGCAATTTTGGATTATACCGATTGCGTTTTAACCTGTGATATCCATACCCGCGAAAGAACCAAGCGTTTATTGAAGGCTGCCGGTGCTAAGGTTGTCTGCGGTCTTGACGATATTTTGAATGCTCCGGTCAACGGCAGCGGTTGTAATGAAAAGTACGGTCTTTTGGGCTCCAATAAATCGACCGAGGACAAGATTAAGCTTTTCCCGCGTGAGTGCAAGGATTTGGTGCTCGATATCCAGAAGAGAATTTCGGATGCAACCGGTAAGCACGTAGAGGTTATGGTCTACGGTGACGGTGCATTTAAAGACCCTCAAGGTAAGATTTGGGAGCTGGCCGATCCGGTTGTTTCCCCCGCCTTTACAGATGGACTTATCGGCACACCGAACGAATTGAAGCTGAAGTATTTGGCTGATAACGATTTTAAGGATTTGTCGGGTGATGAGCTTAAAAAGGCAATTTCCGATTCGATTAAGGCAAAGGATGGCTCGAGCTTGGTGGGTAATATGGCGGCTCAGGGCACAACACCCCGTCAGCTGACTGACCTTATCGGTTCGCTTTGCGATTTGACCTCCGGCTCGGGTGATAAGGGTACTCCCGTTGTCCTCGTTCAGGGTTATTTCGATAACTATACCAACTGATATCGACTAACTATAATCATTATCAGGTGTTTGGGAGGAATTATAAATGGATACAAATGTACGTCCCGAGTCTATGGCTCGTATTACTACAATAGAGCTTGCAAATCAGTTTATTGATGAGCAGGTAAAGGCTGTTCGTGAGCAGGTAAAGGACGGTAAGGTGCTGTTGGCACTTTCCGGCGGTGTTGATTCGTCGGTTGTAGCCGCACTTCTTATCAAGGCTATCGGTAAGCAGTTGACCTGTGTTCACGTAAACCACGGTTTGATGAGAAAGGATGAGTCGGAGAACGTTGTCAAGATTTTCGGCAGTGAGCTTGATGCTAATCTGGTTTATGTTGACGCTACCGACCGCTTCCTTGACTTGCTGGCAGGTGTCAGCGACCCCGAGAGAAAGAGAAAGATTATCGGCGCTGAGTTTATTAATGTTTTTGCTGATGAGGCAAGAAAGCTTCAGGGCGTTGAGTTCTTGGCTCAGGGTACAATTTACCCCGATATTTTGGAAAGCATTAAGCAGGCTGAGGGTAAAAAGGCAGTCAAGTCGCACCACAATGTCGGTGGACTTCCCGAGGACCTTAACTTTAAGCTTGTTGAGCCGATTAAGCTGCTTTTCAAGGATGAAGTAAGGGTTGTAGGTGAGGCATTGGGTCTGCCGCACGGTATGGTATACCGTCAGCCGTTCCCCGGCCCCGGCTTGGGAGTAAGATGCCTTGGTGCAATTACACGTGACCGTCTGCACGCCTTAAGAGAGGCTGACGCAATACTTCGCGATGAGTTTTCGAAAAACGGTCTTGCGGAAAAGGTATGGCAGTATTTTATTGCTATCCCCGATATTAAGAGTGTCGGAGTTAAGGACGAAAGCCGTTACGAGGGCTGGCCGGCAATTATTCGAGCCGTTAATACTAAGGACGCAATGAGCGCCACAATCGAGGAAATTCCGTATGCAGTGCTTCATAAGATAACTGCAAGAATCACAGAAGAGGTAGAGGGTATCAACCGTGTCCTTTACGATCTCACCCCGAAGCCAACCGGCACAATCGAGTGGGAATAATCCTACACTTCTAAAAACCCCTGATTTCAAGGGATTTTCAAACAAAAATTCCGCTATTGACAGCAATATGACAGCAAATTAAAATGCTCTGCCGTAAAAAGCAGAGCATTTTTTTTTGCATATTAGGAGGCTTATTCGGTTATGAAATTATTGATGTAACGTTCAACGCATTTTTCAATATATTCATTAATTAGCAACTCGATTTCCGCTTCGTTAATTCTGGGGGTAAAGCGAAGCATTTGCATTTTGCACTTTGCACAAAATTATTTTAGGCAGCCGTACACCACATTCCGCACCCGGGGCTGGTAGTAGTCCTCCTGGGGGTTGAGCATATGGTGGGCATAGCAAACGGACAGCTTTAAGTCCGGGTCGATCCACAGGCTTGCGCCTGCCGCACCGCCCCAACCGAATTCACCGATGTTGCCGTTGCCGTCATTGGGAACTTCCAGCAGGGTTCGCACACCCAGGCCATAGCCGTAATGCTCAAGCTGTTTCCAAGTGAACCGGGATTTATCCACATTTTCAATTTGGTTGGTGCGCATCAAATCGATGGTCTCAGGCTTTAAGATACCCTTGCCCCCATTCGCCAAAGCATCGCAGAATTTGGAATACTCCGCCACTGATGCGGTGATTCCGCTACCGCCGCTGTCGTATTCCGGCCCGAAAACATGGGCACATTGCTTTCCTTCCTTTTGGACAAAACCGCCTTCCCGTGAGGAGGCGCCTGACTGCTTATCCACAAGCGTACCCTCTACGCCGTCTACGAAACGGTATATGGAAGCCATCTGATTTTGAAACGCTTCGTTATGATACACGCAGTTTTCCATACCAAGGGGGTCGAAGATATTATGTTTAACGTAGTCACGGAATTTCTCCCCGCAGACTACCTCCACCACTGCCGCCAGCACATCGTGGGAGAGGCTATATTGCCATTTCGTTCCCGGTTCAAAGGACAGGGGGTCTTCCGCTATACAGCGAATGACGGTGAGGGTGTCCATTTTGCCGTCTGTCAGTTTCCTTGCCTTGTCAAAGGCCTTCGTTCTGGTATTATAGGTCAGGCCGGAGGTCATAGTGAACAAGTGGCGCAGAGTAATGGGATTTTTGGCAACACTTCCGTCTGCCAAATGCATCTGCCGGAACTCCGGGATATAGGCATACAGAGGGTCATCCAGCTTGATTTTCCCCTGTTCGTATAGCTGCAAAGCCGCTGTGACGGTGGTCGGCTTGGAGCAGGAATAGAGATTCAGCAGATGTCGGGTAGTCATCGGCTCCTTGGTCTCTATATCCGCATAGCCGGATTGATAGGTGAATACCTCTTTATCCTCGATGGACACCCGGATACTGTTGCCGGGGATCCGCCAGGCGGTGAGATGATCCATAAATTCTTTTAAGGGTGTAAAATCCATAGCACTGGCCCTCCTTGTTTTTTGTTATTATACAGTGACAAACCGGGGATAGTCAAGGTCTTTTTTTATCTAAATAATTTTTTCTCAAAATTGATTGAAGTATAACAGTAAAAGTGGTAAAATTATATCAATAAAAGCAAAGGAAAATGACAACAGTACTGGCTACACTTTTGACTACAATCTGCCCGTAGATCATAGAGACGACGCAGATTTATGAGTCAAAAAGGCACAAAACAGTGCTGAAAATGGATTTCTACTAACCGTTGACACCTCACTCAACGGTTGGTTTGTAGACATTTACTCCATCGTAGGTTAAATTGAATATAGGGAAGGAGGAACAAAATGAATCAAATTAAAATCGGAAAATTCATAGCGGACTGCAGAAAGCGTAAGGGCTTAACACAGCTGCAGCTTTCCGAAAAAATAGGCATCACAGACAGAGCAGTTTCCAAATGGGAAAACGGCAAGGGTATGCCGGATTCATCTTTGATGCTTGAGCTGTGTAATGAATTGGATATCAGTGTGAATGAATTATTAAGTGGGGAGATAATTGAGATGAAAGAATACGATAAAAAAGCAGAAGAACTGTTGCTCGAAATGGCGAAAAGGGAAGAAGAGCATAACAAAAGGCATTTAACCGCAATGTGGTTAATATTGATAACCGATTTGTTGTTTTATATGTCAGTATTGATACCCTCGGCTATGATTTTAGGCGAAACCTTGAAATTTGCAATTATTGCTTCGGTGGCAACGGTGATTTTTCTGATTATCGGCTTTATTGCCCTTAAGTTTGAGGTCGAGGCAGGCTACTACGAATGTAGAAAATGCCGCCACAGATTTATCCCGAGCTATATGAAGGCTATGATGTCGATGCACATCAGCACGACAAGATTTATGAAGTGCCCTGAATGTGGAAAATTCAGTTGGTGCAAAAAGGTTTTAAGTAAAAATAAGATAGATTGAAAATCAAAAGCGTCAGGGGAAATAAATTCCCCTGACGCTTTTAATGATAATTGGTCACCTTGCGTGGATATGGCCGCAGTGCGGACATATTATATCACCGCTTTCGGTGATTTCTGTAATATTTCTAAAATACAAAGATGAATTGTTATGAAACTTGTCAGCAGTTATTCTGAGATTATTAATTTTAACCGCTTTGTAGGTTAGATTAGTTTCAGGACAGGTCTTGAGCGTAATCTCGGTACGGCAGGACCTGCAAAGGCAAGTGCCGCTGTCGAAACTCGGCACATCGCCGCAGAACGGACAAGTATCCTGAGTGT